>JACJYZ010000004.1:600000-867275 GCA_020635855.1 Flavobacteriales bacterium
AGGTAATAGCAGGCTGCAGCGCGGTACCGGTTGCTCGGGTAGCGTCGGTTCAATTCTTCAAAAGCCCGGATCGCTTCGTCAGGATCCTGAAGTCTTTCCTTATAAATGATGCCCAGTTGGTAGTACGCTTCAATGATGCGATCGTCGGATGCCTTTCTTGCCTCTGACGTTAGGGGGATGTTTTTCAGGTATGCTTTTTTGTCGCGTATGTTACCGATGGAGAGGTCTCTTTTCTGGCTGGCCTGCAATGTATCCGATGATTCGGACCCGCTTGAAAAGTCGCCGAACCCGCTTTTGTTGGAACGCCGCCAGTAATCCTCCAACGGTCGATCGCCCCATCGGGTCCTGAATTCGGCCTTGCCGCTTGCAAGCGTAGTAGGGTTGTAGAAGTACCACTTGCCTCCCCCGGATGCATTGGGGTTGCCCTTGCGTTGGTTGATCGCGTTCTGTGTAAGCAGTTCACGTGTCCGTCTTTCCCGGTCTTCCTTTTCCTGCTTCTTGCGTTCTTCGTCTTTAACAGCCTGTTCGATCAGGTCGTCTATGAATGCATCCCTGGCCGCATCGTCCATGTCGGCAATCCGCTGCAAGCTATCTTCGGCCTCTATGGTAGCGATACTGCTGACGAGGCCTGTCAGACTGGTTTTTTTGTTCAGTGCTGCTTCGTAACCCTCGTATTGTGGCGGGAGTTGCGCAACAGCGCTGTCATAATAAGCCTGTGCGATTTCGTACTTGCGCTGAGAAAAACGGATGTCGGCCACCATCAGGTAAGACTGTCCCTTTTGTGTAGGGTTGTTGGTGCTCGTGCGGATGGATTGCTCCAGGTGGCTCAATGCATCGGGTTCATCGCCTTCCTTATGGGAAAGCTCCGCGAGGGCATAATGAATCTGGTCGAAGTAGTCGATGTTCTTGTCGTCACGGAGCATCTTTTCCAATTGTTTGCGGATGCCTCCCCTCGCAGAAGCGCTGGCTTTATCGCGTTCAATGCCCACGGTTCGGGCCATGTTGATCTTTGCATGGAAAGCCATGTCATAAGGCGGATTCATTTTCACCACCTGCTGGTACATGTTGCCGGCTTTCCGGTACTCCTTGTCGCGCTGTAGCAGCTGTGCCATGATGTACATCAACCGCACCCTGGTTTTGCGGCGCTTTGTCAGTGCAATCGCTTTCTGTAGATGCACGGCAGCGGTGGGGTATTCCTTTTGCTGCATATAATAGTCGGCATACACCGTTTCGAAAGCGCCCTTCTTCTTTTTCGGAAATCCTTTTTCATTCTTGATCATGTCGATGATGCGGAGGCCGTCGTCATACATTCCCAGTTCGGTGTAACAGCGGACCATCCAGAGGAGGGCATCAAACTTGATCTCTTCTTCGCTGTATTGCTTGGCCACATATTCAAATGTTTCCAAGGCGGTGCGGAATTCCTGTTTGTAGAACTGTGCCCTTCCGATCAGAAAATAGCTGTCATCCACCCAGGCACAATATTCCTTGTTCTTTACCATGATGGAGTGGCGCTGGATCACGGCGGAGCATTTCTTGATGGCCTTGTCCATCTCCGAAGCAACCGTCTGGCCCTGGCCTTCATCCACATCTACATATATATTCAGGATCTGCGTGAAATCATCGACGTGGTTCTTTTCCATCTGCGCCACCGCCTCCTTTACACCTTCACGTGCATTGAAGTATCCGTTGTCGCGTGAGGTCAGGTTATGATACTGACGGCTGACGAAGGTGTTTTTGCGGGTTGAACAACCCCACCATGTCAGGGTGATGCCCAGGATCAATACCAGGGCTAGGCGTATGTTGGACTTTTTATCCACGGTTGGAAAACGCAGGATTGCAAATTTATTTTATTTTTTGGCAGTTTCCCGAAGAATGAGAAGCACCCGGACATTTGAGGGCAGAATTCACATAGGATTCCATAAATAATTCATACGGATAGGTAGGCTTGTCCCATTGCATTGGCCGGTTTTTCGGATATTTGCCATCTGTTATGGTGGAAGCCAAAAAGAAAAAGTTAGGCCAGCGGCTTAAAAACAAATACCGCCTGGTGATTATGAACGACAGCTCCTTCGAAGAAAAGCTGTCGATCAGACTCACACCCCTGAACGTTTATACCTTGATCGGTGCCAGCATCATCGTACTGATCACCTTGGGGATCACACTTGTTGCATTCACACCCCTTCGCCAATATGTGCCCGGATACACCACCGGACAATTGCGTAAACAATCGCTGTTGAATACCATCAGCATTGATTCGCTCCAGGACAAACTGCGGATGCAGGAACAGTACCTGAACAGCCTGAGGGATGTGTTGAGCGGAAATGACAGCACGCATGTACAGGCTGATGGGAATACCCCGGCCAACAATACCACCAACTACGAAAAACTGGAAATTTCCAAGTCGGACGCCGAAAAGGCACTGATCGAAAAAATAGAATCCGAAGACAAGTACAACCTGGCTTTCAATGAACCTGTTCAACACGCGGGAAGCAAAGTTGACCAGCTGTTCTACTGTCCGCTGAAAGGTTTGATCACAAGCCGGTTTGATGCCCTTCAGAAACACTTCGGGATTGATGTGGTCGCCAAGAAAGACGAGCCTGTGAAGGCCACCCTGAATGGCAAGGTGATATTGGCAACATGGACTTCGGAAACAGGATATGTGATTGCGCTGCAACACAAAGGCAACCTGGTCTCCTTCTATAAGCACAATTCGGTGTTGCTGAAAAAGGTAGGGGAGTTTGTTCGCGCCGGAGAAGCCATCGCCATTGTAGGTGATTCGGGTGAACTGACCAGCGGGCCGCACCTGCATTTCGAGTTGTGGCACGACGGTCAGGCCATCAATCCGGAAGATTACATGGTGTTCTGATTCCTGTCGCATGAGCCTGAAAGCATCCCTGAGTATCCCCTTCGCCCGATGGATCCACCGTCAACAGGTAACGGCAGCCTCACATGCCGTGGAAGTTCAGCAGAAGTGGTTGCAACGGCTGCTCCAAAACGCCAGGGCCACGCACTTCGGAAAGGAGCATGATTTCTCCCACATCCGGGATCACAAAACGTTTACACAAAAGGTACCCCTGCGGGACTATGAAGCCCTCAAACCGTGGATTGAAAAAGTGGTGGCGGGAGAACCTGATGTACTCTGGCCAGGGCAACCGATTTATCTCAGCAAAACATCAGGCACCACATCGGGTACCAAGTTCATTCCGATTACCAAAGACTCCATCCCCAACCACATACACACCGCCAGAAATGCGCTGTTGAGCTACATTGCCACTACACGCAAGGCACAATTCGTGGACGGGAAAATGATCTTCCTTTCCGGAAGCCCGGAACTGATGAAGAAAAACGGAATTCTGACCGGGCGGTTGTCGGGAATCGTAAACCACCACGTACCCGGCTACCTGCGCTCCAACCAACTGCCATCTTATACCACCAACTGCATAGACGACTGGGAAACCAAAGTGGATGCGATCGTGGAAGAAACCATGAACGAAGACATGCGGTTGATCAGCGGCATTCCCTCATGGGTACAGATGTATTTTGAAAAATTGCTGCTGCGTACCGGTAAGGAAACCATCCGGGAGGTTTTCCCCAATTTTTCACTTTTCGTCTATGGCGGCGTTAACTATGCGCCCTACCGGCCGGTGTTTGAAAAAGCCATTGGGGGTAAGATCGATTCGGTTGAACTGTACCCCGCATCCGAAGGCTTCATCGCATTCCAGGATGTACAGGGTGAAGAAGGCCTGCTGCTGAATGTGGACAACGGTATTTACTTCGAGTTTGTTCCGCTGGATGAATATGACCGCCCAAACCCTACACGTCTTTCACTCGCCGATGTGGAACTGGGCGTGAACTATGCGTTACTCCTCAGTACAAACGCAGGTCTGTGGGCATACAGCATCGGCGACACCGTGAAGTTTGTTTCCAAAAATCCCTACAGGCTGATCGTCACCGGACGCATCAAACACTTCATCTCCGCATTCGGAGAACACGTGATCGGCGAAGAAGTGGATGGCGCCATGCAAATCGCAGCACGAGAATTCGGTGCGGAGATCATTGAATTTTCCGTTGCACCCCAGATCAAACCAACGACCGGTCTGCCCTACCATGAATGGTTCATCGAGTTTGCGAAAAAGCCTGCCGACATGGATGGGTTCAGGCATCGCGTGGATGAACTGATGCAGGAAAAGAACATCTACTACCGGGATCTGCTGGAAGGCAACATCCTACAGACCCTGGTGATCCGGGAGGTCGTGAAAGACGGTTTCATCGCCTACATGAAATCGGTCGGAAAGCTGGGTGGTCAGAACAAAGTACCCCGGTTGTCCAACGACCGCCAACTCGCCGATGGGCTCACACCGTTCATTTCCCCGGGAAATGTTTCTCCTGTTTAAAGTTATCTTTACGCCATTATGACGCTCCCGGAAAAAAGACGACTGGCCCTATTGGGTTCAACAGGATCCATCGGCAGGCAGGCGCTTGAAGTGGTGGCGGAGCAATCCGACAGCTTTGAAGTGGAAGTGCTCACGGCACAAAACAACGCCGACCTGCTGATCGAACAGGCCATGGCGTTTCGTCCGAATGCCGTGGTCATCGGGAATAAGGATGCATATGACAAAGTGCGTTCGGCCCTGGCATCTCATGACGTGAAAGTGTATGCCGGACCCGATGCGCTGGAGCAGGTGGTGGAGATGGAAAGCATCGACCTTGTGCTGACCGCCCTGGTGGGTGCCGCCGGACTCACACCCACCCTGAAAGCCATCGAAGCCGGGAAAGCCATCGCACTGGCCAACAAGGAAACACTGGTGGTGGCGGGAGAGCTGGTCACCCAAAAGGCAAAAGAAACCGGTGTGAACATCTACCCGGTGGATTCGGAACATTCGGCCATCTTCCAGTGCCTCGCCGGAGAATTTCACAACCCGGTGGAGAAGATCATCCTCACAGCCTCCGGCGGTCCGTTCAGGGGCATGAAAACAGAAGCCCTTCACAACATCACGCGTGAACAGGCGCTGGCCCATCCCAACTGGACCATGGGAAACAAAATCACCATTGATTCTGCTACCCTGATGAACAAAGGATTGGAAGTGATCGAAGCCCGCTGGCTCTTCGGCCTGCAACCCGACCAGATCGAGGTGGTGGTGCACCCGCAAAGCATCATCCATTCCATGGTGCAATTCACCGACGGCTCCATCAAGGCCCAGATGGGTTTGCCGGATATGAAGCTGCCCATTCAATATGCGCTGGCATACCCGTACCGGTTACCGAACACATTCCCGCGTTTCGATTTTACCGCCTATCCCACCTTACATTTCGAACAACCCGACCGGACGTCATTCCCTTGCCTGCAACTGGCATACGATGCGATGAAAAAAGGCGGAAATGCACCGTGCGTGATGAACGCCGCCAATGAAGTGGCTGTTGAGGCATTCCTTCAAAACCGGATCGGCTTCACAGACATTCCGAATGTGGTAGAGCAATGCCTGTCAGGCATGCATTTCATACCCAAACCCCACCTGAACGATTACCTGGAAACCGACCTGGAAACGCGGAATGTCGCCAGGGAGCATGTTACGGTCAGCCGCTAATCCCGGCCACGCAGGTCATAGCACACGTTCATGGGGTGGTCCATCCCCACATTTTATTACATTTGTACGGAACCAAGCAAGTACCATGAAGCGACCCATCCGAGTGTTGATAGCGAAAGTGGGCCTGGACGGCCACGACCGCGGCGCCAAAGTGATCGCATCGTTTTTGCGCGACGCCGGCATGGAGGTGATCTATTCGGGCCTGAGACAAACCCCGGAAAAGGTGGTGAATGCGGCGCTTCAGGAAGATGTGGATGCCATCGGGATCAGCATCCTTTCAGGTGCACACATGACTGTATTTCCCAAGGTACTGGACCTGATGAAAGAAAAAGGCATGAACGATGTGCTGCTTACGGGCGGAGGCATCATTCCCGAACAGGACATCCGGAAGCTATCCGAAATGGGCGTAGGCAAACTGTTCGGCGCGGGAACGGAAACAGGAGAGATCGTCCACTACATTCAGGAATGGGTTCAGGAACACAAACACATTTGAATACATAAGATCATACCCATGGAAAGTGTCGCATATCAAAACTTATTGGCGGAGGTAAAGGCCGGCATCCTCACCATCACCATCAACCGGCCCGACAAAATGAACGCGCTCAACCGCGCCACCCTGGATGAGATCAAAACCGCCATCCTGGAGGCCAGCGACGATCCCGAAGTGAAAGGGATCATCATCACCGGAGCCGGTGAAAAAGCCTTTGTTGCCGGAGCCGACATCAAGGAATTCCTGGATATTTCAGTGGCCGAAGGAAAGGCCTTCGCAGCCAGCGGGCAGACCATTTTTAAAATGATCGAGCATTGTCCGAAACCGGTCATCGCTGCGGTCAACGGATTCGCACTGGGCGGAGGTTGTGAGTTGGCAATGGCATGTCACCTGCGGGTGGCCAGCGAAAATGCCCGTTTCGGACAACCGGAAGTGAACCTCGGTCTGATCCCCGGCTACGGCGGTACCCAACGACTCATCCAGTATGTTGGCAAATCAAAAGCCACCGAATTGCTGATGACAGGTGATATGATTCCGGCACAACAGGCCCTCGAACTCGGACTGGTGAATTACGTCACACCTGCCGATCAACTGATTGTGAAATGTGAAGAGATCCTGGGCAAAATCCTGTCCAAATCACCGGTGGCTGTGAAAGGCATCATTCGTTGTGTAGATGCTTATTTTAAAGATGGCGAAGACGGGTTTGCAACGGAAGTGGAAGAATTCGGACAATGTTTCGGTACAGAAGATTTCAAAGAGGGCACATCCGCCTTTCTTGAAAAAAGAACCCCGGCGTTTCCGGGTAAATAAATAACCATGTCTCATGTACAAACATCTTCACATCAAGGTCAAAGGCAAGGTACAAGGCGTATACTACCGCAAGTCGGCCCAGGAAGCCGCGCAACGATTCGGGATACGCGGATATGTGCGCAATGAAAGCGACGGTGACGTGAGGATTGAGGCTGAAGGGGATGACATGCAACTGGACCAATTCGTGACGTGGTGCAGAAAGGGCCCCGAAAGGGCAGAGGTGGGACGCCTGGAAATATCCGAAGATCCCAGGGTCAGAAACTTTTCTTCGTTTGAAATCATCCGTTGATACAACCGGTTGCCACCAAAGGAACCATCGGTATAAATCACATAGCCGGTTAGCCAAATTGCCCGATTGAATCAGATCAAAAAACTGGCCGGACAAACCGCAATCTACGGTTTGAGTAGCATCCTGGGAAGGGTGCTGAACTACCTGCTCGTTCCCCTGTATACCCGTGAATACCTGAAAACCGAATACGGTGTGGTGATCGAAATGTACGCCTATGTGGCCCTGCTGATCATCATCCTCACCTATGGCATGGAAACCGCCTATTTCCGGTTTGCCCAAACAGAAAATGATCAGAAGAAGGTGTTCTCAACCGCCATGGGGTCATTGCTTCTCAGTTCCCTGATCTTTCTCGGACTCGCCATCGGGTTCGCCGGGCCGGTTGCCTCATTACTCGATTATCCCGAGAACAAGGAATATGTGGTGTGGTTTGCTATGATCGTTGCGTTTGATGCGATCACATCCATCCCGTTTGCCAAGCTTCGACAGGAAAACAAAGCCACGGCATTTGCCACCATCAAACTCATTAACATCGCAGTGTACATCGGCCTCAACCTGCTGATGATCCTTGCCGCACCCTACATTTTCCGAAGCGACCTGGGCATGCAAGGCGGACTCATGGACCTCCGGCCCGGTATCGGGTACATCTTCATCGCCAACCTGATCTCCAGCGGGGTAACGCTTGTGCTGGTGTTACCGGTGATGGCCAAAATGAAGTTGCGGGTCGATTGGCACCTGTGGAAGCGCATGATCGGCTATGCATTGCCGCTGCTTGTTATGGGTGTGGCAGGCTCGATCAATGAAACCATGGACCGCCCCCTGCTGAAATATCTGCTTCCCGGAAGCCTCGAAGAACGCCTGGCAGAAGTGGGTGTTTACGGTGCCTGTTACAAGATATCCATCCTGATCAGCCTGTTCATCCAGGCCTTCCGGTACGCCGCCGAACCTTTTTTCTTTTCCCATGCCAAAACCACCAACTCCAGGCAAACCTATGCCGATGTAATGACCTACTTCTCGGCCGTTTGTGGTCTGATATTCGTTGCCATTATGGTGAACATGTCAGCGGTTAAATACTTTATCGGACCCCGGTTTCATGTCGGTTTGCAGGTCGTACCCATTCTGTTGATCGCCAATATTTTTCTTGGTTTCTTTTACAACCTTTCGGTCTGGTACAAGCTTGAGGAAAAAACCCTATACGGAGCACGTATTGCCATACTGGGTGCCCTGATCACCCTTGTTGTGAACTGGTACGGGATTCCCAGGTACGGATACATGGCTTCGGCATGGGCTACGCTGGCCTGCTATGCCACAATGGCCATTGTCTCCTACGCGGAAGGACGGAAATACTTCCCCGTACCTTATGAACTAACAAAAATACTGGGGTATATAGGGTTGGCACTCGGACTTTACGGAGTGCATCTCTGCCTTCCTGAAAACACCAACTTTTTGGGCCACCTTGCCAATACATTCCTTATCTTCGTGTATATTTTGGTGGTCGCTTTCACCAACAAATCCTTGCGCAGGTATCTGCCCGGAAAAGCTTAACCCATGGAAGTAAAAATCATCAACCGCTCGAAGCATCCGTTGCCGGAGTATGAAACGAAAGGATCCGCAGGGCTGGATCTAAGGGCCAACCTGGATCAACCCGTTGAGTTGGATTCGCTGGAAAGAGCCCTGATCCCGACCGGTTTGTTCATTGAACTGCCGCTGGGATTCGAAGCACAGGTGAGGCCCAGGAGCGGACTTGCCATCAAGAAAGGTGTGACCTTGTTGAATTCACCCGGAACCATCGATGCAGATTACCGCGGTGAAGTGGGTGTGATCCTCGTCAATTTGTCAAAAGAAAAGTTTGTGGTGCATGATGGCGAACGAATCGCTCAGCTTGTGATCGCACGACACGAACAGGTTACCTGGAAAACGGTGGAAATACTGGAAGAGACAGAACGCGGTGCCGGTGGCTTTGGTCATACCGGACGCCAATAAGATACATTAACCGATCATTGCCATGAGAATTGTAATCCCCATGGCGGGCATGGGAAAGAGGATGCGCCCGCATACGCTTACGGTTCCAAAACCCCTGTTGCCTG
The DNA here is from genome assembly GCA_020635855.1 of Flavobacteriales bacterium. Taxonomy (NCBI): domain Bacteria; kingdom Pseudomonadati; phylum Bacteroidota; class Flavobacteriia; order Flavobacteriales; species Flavobacteriales bacterium. The sequence goes on from JACJYZ010000004.1 coordinate 609,259, forward strand.
TTGCAGGCAAGCCCATCGTACAATGGTTGGTGGAAGACCTGGTGGCCATGTGCCATGAGAAAGTAGAAGAAGTCGCTTTCGTAATTGGTGATTTCGGAAAGGATGTGGAAAACGCGTTGGTGGCCATTGCCGAAAAACACGGCGCCAAAGGTACCATCCATTACCAGGAGGAAGCACTCGGCACCGGGCACGCCATCCTGTGCGCCGAACCGGCCCTGAAAGACAAAGTCATCGTTGCCTTCGCCGATACGTTGTTCATGTCGGATTTTGACCTGGATGAATCCAAAGACGGCGTGATCTGGGTACACAAAGTGGAAGACCCACGTCCGTTCGGCGTGGTGAAACTAAGTGACAAAGGCCTCATCACCGATTTTGTTGAAAAACCCGAGACATTCGTTTCAGACCTTGCCATTATAGGCATCTATTATTTCAAGGATGGAGAACGTCTTCGCCAGGAGTTGCAATACCTGATAGATAACAATGTACGTGACAAGGGCGAGTATCAACTCACAAGTGCCCTTGAAAACATGCGGGCCAAAGGCGCTGCATTTGCACCGGGGCGCGTGAGTCAATGGCTCGACTGTGGCAACAAGGATGCCACCGTTGACACCAACAAGAGCATGCTCGAACGGTTCAAGGATTCGGCACTGGTGAGTGAAGATGTTCAGGTGGAAAACGGACTGATTCTCGCTCCCAGTTATGTCGGTAAAGGCGTGGTGATACGCAATTCCATTGTAGGGCCCCATGCCTCCATCGGTGATCAAACCGTGCTGGAGGATGTGGTCATCCGGGATTCCATTGTGCAACAAAACAGCCGCATCAGGGGTTTGGTTATTGAACATTCAATGATCGGCAATCATGTTTCATTGGATCAACCACCGGCAGACATGAGTGTCGGAGATTACACAACCGTTAAATCCAAAGGATGAACGCAGGCGGCAAATACTGGCTCCTCTTAACCGGAACCATCGTGCTGATGGGTGCATGTTCAGCGCCCAAACACGCCCAGAATACCACTCTACCCCAACGGAAGACGGAACTGGACGAAAGTGAACAGATCAAAGTTACCCGGTTGTTCTATACAGCCGCCAAAGAAAAAATGCTGGGCAACCTGGACATAGCCGCCAAACTTTACAACCAGTGTATCCAGACAGACCCGACCAACGATGCCGCATTGTATGAGTTGGCGTCTATTTACAACAGCACCGGACGGTATGAAGATGCCCTGATGTTCGCGCGCAAAGCCGCCGCACTGGATCCCGATAACAAATGGTACCAGATGCTCCTGGCAGATGTGAACATCAACAACCGCTTGTATGAAGACGCCATCGCCGTATACCGCCGACTGATCACCAAATATCCTGACAACCTGGAATACGCCTACGACCTGGCGGCCAGCCAAACCACCGCAGGCAAACTTCAGGATGCCATCAATACCTACCAGGATATTGAAAGCAAGATCGGATTGCAGGAAGAAATTGTGGTGCAAAAGGAACGCTTGTACCTCCGGCTGGGAAAGGTGGAAGAAGCCATCAATGAACTGAAGAAGCTGATTGCCGAGAACCCGAAAGAACCCCGATACTATGGGATGCTGGCAGAACTCTATTTCGCCAACGACCGGGCGGATGAAGCCCTGAAGGAATTCGAGCGCCTCAAGCAAATTGACCCCGACAATGCCATGGTGCATTTTTCATTGGCCGACTATTACAGATCCATAGGTGAAAAAGAAAAATCGTTCAATGAACTGAAAACAGCCTTCGCACAGGAAGCCGCAGATGTGGATACCAAGATCAAGATCCTTCTGTCATTCTACAGCGCTTCCCAGAGTTATCCGGAGCTCACCGAAGAGGCCCTAGAATTGTCGGAAATCATGACCAAGGCACATCCCAAAGAACCGAAAGCATTTGCCATGCGTGGGGATTTCCTGTACCGTGAAAAGAAACTCCCCGAAGCCAGGGACGCGTATCGCAAGGCCATCGAACTGGATAACGAACGCTATGCTGTATGGAACCAGTTGCTGCTGATCGAGTCAGAGCTGGAAGACTTCAATGCCATGGCCAGCGAAAGCAAAGAAGCCCTTGCACTTTTCCCGAACCAACCGTTTATCTACCTGCTTAACGGCATCGCCAATATACAGGTCAAGCAATACCAGGAAGCGGTGGATGTGCTGAAAGCCGGAATGGATTTTGCCATCGACGATCCCGCCATGCAGGCCCAGTTCTACTCCAATCTTGGAGATGCCTATCACAACCTGAAAAACAACCAGGAATCCGATCAAAGCTACGACAACGCCCTGCAACTGGAACCGAAGAACGTGTATGTGCTGAACAATTACAGTTATTATCTCTCCCTCCGCGGCGACAGCCTGCAAAAGGCCGAAGCCATGTCAAAAAAATCCAATGAACTGGAGCCCGACAATTCATCCTTCGAGGATACTTACGGTTGGATTCTGTTCAGGTTGGAACGCTACAAAGAAGCTGAAAAATGGCTGAAGAAGGCCATCTCCGGCAACGACATGAAAAATGCGGTCCAGCTGGAGCACTACGGAGACGTGTTGTTTAAATTGGGCAGAGAAGAAGAAGCTGTTGAATACTGGGATAAGGCTAAATCTGTTGGCAAGGGCTCTGAATGGCTGGACAAAAAAATTGCCGACCGTAAATTTTACGATCAGTGATTGAAAGTATACCGATGGTCGTCCGCGGGATGTCCAACTCCGGCCTGAAGAAAGGTGCTAAAATTCTCTTGTTGGTTTCCGTTTGTATCGCATCCGCCTGCCGGGCGCCGCAAAAGAAAAAAACCTTACCCGATCTAGTTGAAGACAAAAGCCCGGTTTTCCTCTTTGAACAGATTCGTAAGAATCAGTTGGACTACACCTGGTTCAGCAGCAAGATTTCAGCCCATGCCGAGGTCGGCAAAACCACCCATAGTTTTAGTGCCTCCATCCGTTGCCGCAAAGACAGCGTCATCTGGATGTCCATTACCAGCATGCTGGGAATCGAAGTGCTGCGCTTGTACATTACACCCGATTCGGTCAAATACATCAATCGCCTGGCCAGCGATGACTCACGCTATTTTGAAGGTGATTTTTCGGCCATTCGCCGGCTGCTCAAACTTGATATGGACGTAGACTATCCCTTCATACAAGCCGCGCTTACGGGCAACTACACTTCCGAGAACCCCGACTCGGTTTTCAAAGCCACAACACATCCCAAGTTCTACAACCTTGGGACCGTGAACCGGCACCGACTGAAAAAAACCATGGGCAATGAAGAGGAATTCAGCATCGTAAAACAAGACATCCGCATTGAACCCGAACATTTCCGGATCATCCGGCTGGTGCTGAATGATCTGACCCTCAACCGCAAATTTGAAACCCGCTATGACGATTTCACCGAGATAGAAGGTCAGTGGTTTCCATCCACCATGGAGGTTGAAATCCACGCCACCGATAAATCCAAGGTGCGGATCACCCACTCGAAAATCACCCTGAATAAACCCCAACGCTTTCCATTCAAGCAACCCGACGAATGAGTTGGCAACGTTTCATATATCTTATTGCCATCCCCCTGATGTTCCTGCCCACGCGGTCAGGAGCCCAGGAAAAGAAGGAGAAGCTGCAGGAAGAAAAACTGAAGCTTGAAAAAAACATTGCCTACCAGAAAAAACTGCTGAAGAACACCCGGGAAAGCAAAGAAATCACTTTGTTCGAATACGCGATCCGTTCACGTAAAATCACCAGCCACAAACAACTGGTGGCATTGATCCGGCGCGAGATCAGGATGCTGGATGATGACATCATCGAAACAACCGCCATCATCGAATCCCTGGAAAACGATCTTGCCAGCCTGAAAGAAGAGTACGGGGCCATCATCCGGAATGCCTATAAAAACCGAAATCGTTCCGAACGCCTGCTGTTCATCTTTTCCTCGGAAGACTTCTACCAGGCATACAGGCGCGTCCGGTACCTCCAGCAATACAATGAATACAAGCGCAAACAAGCCCAGCTGATCATCGATACCCAGAAAACCCTGGAACAAAAAATCCGGGAACTGGAAGCCAAGAAACAGGAAAAGAAAGGCCTGCTCGGAGAGGAAGAAAAACAAAAGCAATCCCTCGAAGTGGAACAGCAGGAGCAGGCACGCAACCTGACGGAACTTCAGAAGAAAGAGAAACAGCTCCGTGACGACATCAAGGACAAGGAGCAGGAAATGAAAAAACTCCAGAAAGCCATTGATGATATCATTGCCGCTGAGATCAAGGAGCGCAATCGTTTCAGCCTCACCCCCGAGGCCCAACGCATGTCAGATAACTTTGAAAAGAACAAAGGAAAACTACCATGGCCCCTCCTGGAAGGTGAGATCAGCAGTACTTTCGGGGAGCATGTTCACCCGGTTCTGGGTATCAAAACCTACAACAATGGTGTAGATCTGGTGACCGAAAAGGGGGCCAAAGCCAGGGCCGTATTTGATGGTATCGTTACAGCCGTAATCACCGTTCCCGGTTCGGGCAAAGCGGTTCTCATCCGGCACGGCCTTTACCTGAGCGTGTACTCAAAACTGGAAGAGGTTTATGTGCAGAAAGGGGATGAAGTGAAAACCAAGCAGGAGATCGGACTGATCATTTACAACAAGGAAGAAGGTAAAACCGAATTGCACTTCGAGATACGCAAGGCCATGCAGGGAGGATCAGAGAAGCTGAACCCCACCAGCTGGCTGTACCCCATGTAATCCGACAGCCACCGTTTTCAATGATCGAAAGAAGAGCCGGGGATGGGATTTGAACCCACGACCTACGCTTTACGAGAGCGTCGCTCTACCCCTGAGCTACCCCGGCCTGAGAGGGCAAATTTCTGAAAAATTTCGGTTGAACCACCCCAGCCCCGGACGGATCTTTCCGACACCCGTCCGTTCACAGACACAGGTAAGAAAAAAAGATCCCGGTGAGGTATCACCGGGATCATAACAAAACCCCCTAAATACTTGATGCTTTCGCACATCAAACATTTGGGTATACGTGCATGGATGGCAACAGGTTCTACTTTGTTTTCAATTTATTGAAAACCCCTACCCCTGAAGGGTTTGATAGAATGTACTTCCTTTTCTTACACAAGCAAGATTCGCAATTACATTCTCCCCTTTCACACTACCCTCCCTCCTACCTTTGACCCCATGTCAAACCAAAAAATCCTTCGTATGAAAACCAACCGATTGTTATTGTCGGTGATCGGCCTGATGGCCGCATTGTCAGCGAACGTCAGTGCGGGAAACATCAGTATCACCGTATATGGAAAAGGAGGCCTTGTCTCCGACGGTTCCACCCATGAGATCTGTCCCAATCCATCCCAGGATGTGTGTGCCCGGATCAACCTCCCGGAAAACGCAGTCCCCGACGCCCGGGGATATGTGCAGGCGGAAGTTGTCACCCCCGACGGACAATGCCGGATCCTGCCGGTGAAAGTCAGGAACAGCCAACATACATTTCAACCATGAAGCGCGGCCACATCAACCGGGTCGCCTTCCTGTCATGTTTCCTGGCGCTGATGTTCATCGCGAACGGACCCGCAGCAGCCATCACCATTAAAATGAAAGGAACCGGCGGCGTGGTGACGTCCGGTAACCGCGTGGAGATCTGTCCGCAGCGCAGCAACGATGTGTGTGCAGTGGTACAGTGCGGACTTGTAGATTGCATGGTATATGTGTGGAATCACCTGCTTGGCGGAGGCCCGTCTCCCGTTACCGAACCATCCTATTCCATGCAAAGCTCGAACCTGGAAGATGAGACGGGCCAGTCCTGGGTTTTCCGCGTGACCCGCAGCAGCTTCACGGACGATCAACTCATTCGCGGTTCACAAGATGGAATACAGGGCAGTGAAGTAGACCTGATCCCATCTGCCAACCAACAACCCTACTGACGACCATGCAGGTTTATCACTTGTAACCCATGTTGCCCCGGGCCGGGGTTCAGCGAACAAGCGCCCTCCTCGACTGATCTCCGGCCTCATGGGCAACCCTTATCAAACCCGCCATGTCTGCATTCCGAACCTCCTTCATGCGATCCATACCCTTATGGCTGATACTCCTCGCCCAGCAGGCTGCAGCACAGCATCCGGCCGCTTTGCAACAAATGAAACCGCACACAGGTGCAAGTGCCGCTCTTCTGCATTTGCTGGAACAAGCTGACATCCCTCACACACCTTCCGGAGCGGATACCATCTATCTCCTGTTCATGAAACCCATGACCTGCCCACGGTGTGAAGGATTGATCAATCCCGTATCCACTTACCTGAAAAAAGCCGGCAGCCACGCACCGGTCGTGCTGCTCGCATTCTACCCGAGACAGGCCTCCCTGCTCGCCTATCTGAACCGACGGAAATTCGCGACAGACTACGTGATCACCCAGCATAGCGACAGCCTGTTGCGTTTCTTCGAATTTCCCGGCCAACCCCTATCGGTGCCCTTCCTGGTCAAAATCAACCGAGCCAACGGTGCATGCCTGGGAAGCTGGTCACTCATGGGGATGGATCTTTCCGAATCCCTCGTACAAGAAATCCTGCGGGCATCCCAACCCATGCAAACCATTGATGGAATATCACGTGCCTCAACACCTGTCACCGAGCAGCCGGATGCATACATGCTGCAACCGATACACCAGGTGCGCCTGGAAAATCCACCCGATCACCCGCTTTCGCAAATCAACGATGCATGTTTCCAACCGGGCGGGCACCTCCTCGCTATCACGGATGACCTCACACTCGCCGTTCAGGTTTACGATTCGCAAACGGGGCACTTCGTGCAAAACCTACAACCTACAAGAGAAGAAGAAATGATGTACACCGATACAACGGTTCCGGAAGGATACCTACGGTACATGCGTGAAAACAACATCCTCAATTCGATGTATTTCAATAGCAGCTTCCGGAACGACAGCCTCCTGATCATCTCCGCTTCACTTCCCGAAATCACATTCGATAAGGAACACGGTGAAATCGGTTACAACAACCACATCGCCTTGGTGAACCGCCACTTGTATGTACACGAAAACCCCTCCGCTTTAGACCTGGCATCCCTGCCTGATTCCCTGCTATATGTCAGGCACACCCGCGCCCGCATCGACATTCACACAGGGTACATATTCGCCCCTGTGGTGAAAGGATGGCCGGTGGAAGGATCCACCCAACTGGGATCTCAAACCCCGGATGGGAAAAATCCATTGAAGGAATCATTTTACTCAAAAACACCCCTGCTCGCTGTATTCGATTCCACAGGTAGATTCGTGCATTACCTGCATTCTCTTTCCACTACCTGGAAACATCTACAAACCGGTTATCTGTACGCAGATGCAATGGTGCGACCCACACCCCAGGGCTACTGGGTTGCAGATGCACGCCTGGGAAAAATGTACCTGTATCCACATCCTGATACACCATCACCCACCGACAGCCTGGTTGTTTTTCAACCCACTCTTGCGGAAAGAAACCTGCAGAATTTTGCATCCCCGCTGGACTATATCCTTTCATTCGAAGATGATCTGGACCGGAAGATCATTGACTATACAACCATCGGTACCGATGTACATGTATTGGTGCAACATGCCGGACGGAAGATGGAATGGATTACCTTTCACAAAGATTCAACCCGGTCCGCCGGTCAACTCTTGCCTGATCACTGGAAAGGTGCCGAACGTGCCTTCGCTGCTTTCATGTCGGGCCGGGAAAGACCCGTCATCCGCTGCCTCTATCAATCCGACACGGAAACCTGGGTGGTGGATTTCTAAGATGAATTAAAAACCGAACAGCATCTGCTTGGTGTCTACAGTCCGGCCATCCACAACCAGGCTGTACATCAGGTAGCCCTGGTTCCGCAAGCCATGGCGAAACACCACCTCATTGAATTCCCGATCCAGTATAATGGGCATACGCACCACTTCCCTGCCGGCCATATCCACGATTCTCACTTCGGCGTGATCGTAAGGTATCCGGCGATGTACCTGTACGGTGATGGTGGTGGCCTCATCAAACGGATTCGGACGGTTCTGATGCAGTTCCCATGCTGCTTCCTGGTAGGGTTCGTGATCTCCGATTCCGGTGTTGTCAACCACCGCTTTGTAAGATTCATTGGTGAACAAGCTTTCGATGTCAAGCGAATCCAGGCTTGCCACGCTGATCCACCAGTTGTTATTCGGGTTGCCGGAATCTACCTGAAGTTTCAGGTTCGGTAGCCCCCAGATCGTATCGCTCAGGCTGGTGAAAGTCACCAGCGTATCCCAGTCTACCGAAGAATTGTACCGGCATGCCACGCGGTATTTTCCGTAGTTGTTCGGATCGGCGAAAGTGACCACAAGTCCGCCGCCATCCAACGTTTGCAACACAGGCTTTTCCGGTGTAACCGGCCCTTGAGCAATCATCGCAGCAGCGTTGGCATTTACCAAGGCGTTTCTGCGCAGGTAGTTGAAATCCACCAGAAAAGAATCAATGATCATATCGTTGTTGGTGTCATACCCCATGACGTCACGTGAGCTGTGCTGGTTGTCAACATAGTTGCTGTCTGAGCTGTTCGCATCGCCGTTTTCATTGGCAGAGCAGAACCGAATCGACGGGTATCCCTGGGCACGGAAAGGCTGATGGTCACCGCCCCTGCCTGAGCGATCCTCACCTGTCATCACATGCAACTCCATTTTCACGGTTTCGTGCGGCCGGGCCATTTCGTTGTATTCAAGGCGTGAGAAACGGGCCAGCTGCTTAGGTAGCGAGAGGTGCAGTCCGTTGGAAAACAACCGCAGGTTCATGCTGTCGATGGGCGTATCAAACGGACACATGGGAGCGGAAGCGGTATGCCCGCACATCACCCCACCCACAATGTCGTTGTTCAGAACCGCCACCACATTCACCCCGTTGTCTTTGCAATACTTGGCCATGGCTTCCGCCCCGTACAAACCCTGTTCTTCCCCGATGGTGAGCATGAATACAATGGTTTTGGTGAATGTGTACTGACTCATCACACGAGCCAACTCCAGCACAAGTGCCGAGCCACTGCCATTGTCATCGATTCCCTGCGCCACGCAGGCTGTGTCACACAGGCCTTCGCATCGGCTGTCCATATGACCTTCAATGATCACAACGCCTGCCTGGGGGTCTGTCCCGGGCAACACGCCCAGCACATTCTTGTGGCGGGTGATGTCGCAAATGTTGATATCAAACTGAAGGAAGGAAACCACCAACCGGTCTTCGTTGGCCAGGCTGAATTGGTCCATTTCGGCCAGCGCCCAGGTACGCGCGGCACCGATGCCTCTAACGGCAGACAGGGTATCGGATCCGGAGTTACGGTTGCCGAAGCTACCCAGTGCCTCCATGTAGTTATGGAGTGAATCGGAATTGATCTGCTGAATCAAGCCTTGTACAATGTCTTCCGGGTTGCTGATTACATTACCGGATGCATAATCGGCCGGATTGTAGTTGCCTTGCAGCACATCACCTGCAGCAGGATTGGTTGTGTAGATGTTGGTAGCTGTCTGACCATGCAACATGCCCATGGTCAGAAACAAGCATACGCCAAACAACAGGAATTTTTTCATGAGTGGCAGAAATTTTAAGTTTACGACGGCAACACGAATGTAGCCAAACTTGGAAGTTCGTGCAACAAAACCACCCCTGACCTCCATGTCACATTCCCGTTTTACCCGTTGGATGCGCTGGCTGGCATACCTGATGTTTCTGTGTGCCGTTCTGGAAATCGCCACGCGCTTTCTGGTGGACAGGGGATGGATTGCCCGTTTGCTACAGGGCGATTATGATCCGGCCTGGAGATGGGAATGGTATGAAAGACATCTTCACACGGGCACCAACATTTATTACGGCTTTGATGCATTCGACCCCGTGTTGGGATGGAAGCTGCAACCGAACCTGAGAAATGCTCCCATGTATGATGGCAAACAGGTGAATTCCAACAGCCGCGGATTAAGAGGCACCTCCGAATACCGTTATACAAAGGATCCTTCCGGTCGCCTGCGCGTATTGGTGATCGGCGACTCGTACACATTCGGGGATGGCCTGGATGATCACGAGACATATGCTGCACAACTGGGGCCTCGCATGCCCGGCGCTGAGGTGATCAACATGGGTATTCACGGATACGGCCACGACCAGATCCTGCTTTACTTCCAGCGCGAAGGATTCAAATATCATCCCGACATCGTGGTGCTGGGTTTCGTGTATTACGACCTGGATCGGAACCTGCTCGGTTTCCGTGACTATGCCAAACCGCATTTCAACCTGACGGATGACAAACTGTTGCCCGACACCACATACATACCCGCGCCTGAAGATATGATGGACAAGATCAGGGAACGCAGTTACTTCCTTGATCTGCTCACCATCATCCGGGAAAAAACCGAATCAAGGATGGGATGGAGGCAAGAACGGAAAGAAGAACTGGGCCGGGCCCTGTTGAACAAACTGGCCGACGAAATCATCGCCACCGGGGCAAAGCCTGTTTTTGTGTACATACCTACGGGTGAGGAAATATTTGACCCGCGTCGTTCGGAAAACTGGGAAAACTTTTTTCTACGCTTTGCCGGGCATCGCAAGGATGTTGCATGTTTCAGCCTGCGAGACGCCCTAAGGCAAAAAAAGAACCAACTCAAGTTCAACGGCCACTGGGGGCCTCAAACCAACGGTTTTATCGCCGACAGCCTGGCGGTGGAACTCGGTAAGCTGGTGCGCTAGTTCAGGATCTTTTTCAAATCATCTTCACTTACTACCAGTAACTTCCTGTCGTAGATGCGTCGGGTCAAAGTTTTCCATCCCGGATTCCGTTCAAATGCAGCATTGAACCTGGGCATGGCATCTTCAAGGTGCCCGGTATTCGCCAACGCCACTGCATACCAATAGCCGATCTCTTCATTCTCCTGGTACAGTTTTTCTGCGGTACCATACGACTCCAGTGCCTTCGCTGCATCGTTGTGTTCCATCGCCAGGTCACCCTCGGCCATGTATTGGTAGGCACGGTAAACGGTCAGCAAACGCCGCAACTCTTTCACCGGTTCTTTATGGTCGTCCACCCGGAGGTCTATCAAACGGTCCTCCCAGGGTTTGTCTGTTTTTTCACCACGAACAACCAACAACACCGCCGACTGCTTTCCACGTACATCACCCCCCACGCTTTGTGCAGCCTCCAGCGCAGCCATCATGCGTTCGGCAAGTGGTCCCCCGGTATTTTCAAAGGCCTGCGCCATGGCATCGGGTACCTTGTTGTTCAGCATCATGTTGGCTTGCACCGAATAGTCGGTACCTTTTCTCTGACCGGCCTCGGGGATGCAATCATCACCTGTGAACACCGCCACGCCTTTGCCGTTAAGGATGGCCACCTGACGGAACCCTTTACCCGTATCGTCAGACAGCAACCGGTCCAATGCTTCCTGGGGTGTTTGGCCTTCACGGAGCAAATCGAGTCCACGCAAGCCGAATGATACATTCACGAATGACTGGGTAGCCACCACACCCACACCGGCCTCCGCCCATGAAACAGCTGTACCCACACTGAACCAGTGGGATTGAACGGCCACACCCATCTCCCCGGTTGCAGGATCCCTCGCCACAATGGAAAAGGTATGCGCAAAAGGGTCAGGTGCAGATGTCACCTGTGCCTGCAAACAAGAGGCAACGGCGCAGGCACTTAATGTGAACAGGGTTTTCATCGGGATACAGGATTGAGTGTATTGAACGAAAATAGGAAAATACAACAGATGGCCTGCAACCCGATTCATGCACATCCGGCTGAATACCAAACGTTCTATCACCTTGTCCGGCGGAAACGATCGATCCCTGTTACATTTTCCTGCAACCCGATTCCCGCTTCTCACCAAATCCCCCTACCTTTGGCACTCTCCCGCGCTTTTTGTGTGTCTGTGAACAGAATGAAAAACATAAGATTTTTACCGACCACCTGGTGGAAGATCGGGCTGCTGATCTGCCTTTCATCTGGTTTCGTGAATGCGGCCTCACGCGATGGTGGTGTGGTTACGGGCAAAGTGGTGGATGACCAGAAGCACGCCGTTGCCTTCGCATCTGTTGCACTCTATGATGCAAAAGATTCCGTCTTGATCTCCGGTGCTGCCAGCAACGAAGAAGGTGTTTTCTCCATCCAGGTAAAGCCCGGCCGATACTACCTGTTGGTGCGTTTTCTCTCCTACCAGGATCACATTGTTCCTGACGTGAATGTGGGATCGGGAACCGTGGATCTTGGAACGATTGTGATTCACCAGGGTGCCATGCAGTTGGAAACATTTACCGTGGAAGCAGATCGACCGCAAATGGAACTGAAGCTGGACAAACGTGTGTTTAACGTTGCCCAGGACATGAGCAACCGTGGTGGTACGGCAGCAGATGTACTCGACAACATTCCTTCCGTTGAGGTGGATGTGGAAGGCGCAGTGAGCCTCAGGGGCAGTGAAAATGTGCGCATCCTGATTGACGGGAAACCCTCCGGACTGACAGGGCTCACCAGCACAGATGCCCTCCGTATGATACAGGGCGACCTGATCGAGAGGGTGGAAGTGATCACCAATCCCTCCGCCCGCTATGACGCGGAAGGCGAAGTTGGCATCATCAACATCATCCTGAAAAAAGAAAAGAACCAGGGCATCAACGGCAGCTTTGAGTTGCGCGCCGGTTACCCGGCCAATTACGGGGCAAGTGCCTCCATCAACGTCAAACGGAAAAAGATCAACTACTTCGGATCATACGGGTTGGGATACCGCAACCGGACAGGCGGCGGCACCCAAACCCAGGAGTTCTTTTACCCCGACACTTCCTATTCCTATGACAAAGAGCAGGACCGGGAACGTCGTGACTTCTCGCACAACCTTCGACTCGGCGGTGATATCACCGTCACCCCCATGTCCACATTAACGGTTGCCGGAGGCTTTAACCCCTCAACAGGTAAAAACATCACCGGCAATGTGTACAGCGACCGGGACATCAACAACAACCTCACACGCGTGATCGACCGCCAGGACGATGAAGATTCCGACAACAGCCAGAAAGAGATCAACCTGAACTACCGAAAGACCTACGACCAGAAAGATCGCCTCTTCACGGTGGATATGCAGTACGAAAAGAGCCGCCGCCTGGAGAATGCCAATATCTCGGAAACTTCCACCGAAGCCGGCGTGGAAGATACCCATCAGCAGACACATCAAGATAACCGGCGTACATCCGCGCTTTTCCAATCGGACTACGTTCGCCCGTTCGGTAAAGACGGCAAATGGGAAACCGGTGTGAAAGCCACCTACACCGATCAGGACTTCGATTACTTTGTAAAGAACCGCAATTCGGATAACACTTGGACCCTGGAACCGGAGTACACCAACAACGTGACCTATACCGACCAGGTGCTGGCCGGCTACCTCATGGCCGGAAATAAATTCAAAAAAGTTTCTGTGCAGGGCGGCCTCCGGTTCGAATACGCCGAACTGGAAACCAAATATGAACAAGGAAATTTCTTCAATCACCGGGAATTCCCGAGCCTGTTTCCATCGGCCCACATGTCATATGAATTCAACGAAGATCATTCGTTGCAGTTCAGTTACAGCCGCCGGGTATCAAGACCGCGTCACTGGTGGATGATCCCTTTCTTCGGTTTGTCGGATGCCCGAAATGTGTTCTCCGGTAACCCCAACATCAATCCCGAATTCACCCATTCCTTCGAGCTGGGTTACCTGATGTCCGGCGATAAGGGCAACCTGTTATCCAGTGCCTATTACCGGCGCACCGATGGCAAAATGGAACGGATCGTGATCAGCGACAGTGTCGGGTACACCCGCATCTTTCCCATCAACCTGAGTGTTGAAGACGCGTATGGTTTCGAATTCAACGGATCCTATACCATTTTGAAAGGCTGGTCGGTTAACGGTAATTTTAATTTTTACCGCGCCATTTCCGACGGGACCTATGAAGGCATCCGTTACTACAGCGATGCCTATGCATGGTCATCGCGCGTTACCTCCAAATGGAAATGGAAACGCAAGTTCAATGCCCAATCGTCATTCAACTACCGCTCACCCAGCAAAACCGCGCAAGGTGAAAGACTCGCCATGTACAATTGGGACCTCAGCGCTGCAATGGATGTGTTCAAAGGCAACGGAACCATCAGCCTGGGCGTAATGGATATTCTGAATACCAGGCGTCACAGGTTCATCAGTTCCGGAGAGAATTTCAAGTCCAACGTCGACTTCCAGTGGCAATCCCGAACCATCACACTGACCCTGAACTACCGACTCAATCAGAAGCGACAGGAAGGAAAAGACAAACAAAATTACGGCGGTCAGTACGACAACGGCGGCGACATGTAAACCTACTTGCCCGTATGCGCTCCCAAAACCAAACCAACTTGTCGTTCCGGATCCTTTGGATATTTGCAGCGATCATCCGTTTGTGGAACCTTCCTTTGTTTTCTTATACCAACGATGAACTCAGCTCCATCACACGTGCAGATTTCAACAGCCTTGGTGAGCTGTTCAGGGAAGGAATATACACAGACGTACATCCCGCCGGGGTGCAGGTTTTTCTCTATTACTGGACCGGCTGGTTCGGCCATCACGAATGGATCGTAAGGTTGCCGTTTGCCATTGCGGGCATCTTTTCCGTGGTCCTTTTCACACACATCGCCAGAAGGTTTTTTACCGACAGGGCTGCACTGGCTGCCACCGCATGCATGGCGTTCCTGGCGTTCCCCGTGGAACATAGTCAGTATGTGCGCCCCTACGCCTTCGGCCTCTTCGGCGTGATGTTCCTGGCCTGGGTGTGGTGCCGGATCGTATTTGACAACAAGCGTTCATGGAAATGGTATGCGTTGATGACCGGTGCCGGTGCTTTCTGTCTTTACGCGCACTATTTTGCCGGTTTGTCTGCCGCGTTGATCGCGATCTCCGGGTTTGTGTTCCTGCGGTCGAAGTCGCTCCTTTATTATACCCTGGCCTGGTTGGGAACCGCCCTGCTGTTTCTTCCCCATCTGCCGCTTACCTTCATGCACCTGGGCATCGGCGGTATCGGGGGTGAAGAGGGTTGGCTGGGACCTCCGTCGCCTTCGTTCTTCCGTGAATTCTTTTTGTATGCTTTCAATGGGTCGGAAGTGCTCCTGTTCATCCCGGTTGTATTCATCCTGGTGACCCTGTCACAAAAAGCATCCACCCAAGGCAACCGCTTCAGGTGGATATGTTTGCTATGGGCCGTGACTCCAGCCATATTCGGTTACTGGTATTCGGTGGAAAAGAACCCCATCCTGCAGCCCAGGGCTTTGTTGTTCTCCTTTCCGTTTATGGTGCTGTTTGCATTCTCTTTCGCCGGAGAAGCGAAAAACATGGCGGGGCGGATCATCACCCTTGTGTTTTGCGCGGTGCTGTTTGTGCATACCCTGTGGGTGTTCGATATCAACAAAGACCAGCAAGAACAAGGTAGCTTCGGTGAGATCAGCACGGCCATACATGCATATGGAAAAATGACCGGCGGTAAAGAACCTGTGGTACTCGCCGATGTGCATAGCAACCGGTACCTTGAGTTGTACCTCCATGACCTTGACGACAGCGTACGGATCCTGAATATCCACGAATTGCTGCCAGGGCAGATTGACAGCCTCATGGGCACCATCGGCGACAGTCCCATCATCCGGGCATGGGAAATGTTCGGTCCTCACCTGGAAACTTCCGCTATGGCCCGCGACATGCATCCGGTTTTGCGCATGGCCACCTACTACCGGGATGCCGGAGCGGAACTGTACACAGACAGCGGTGAAGAATTCGCCAAGATCATGCTCGACAGCCGCCAGCAGATGGACGAACCGCCCGCCGATCACTGGGGCTTTTCTTCCGATCACCTGGTAGATACGTTTTCACCCGAAGGTAAACGCCCCTTCGGCTACCGCAAAGGTGAGCCCTTTGGTCCGGCCTTCGAAACCAAACTCGGTGATTTGCAGCCGGGAGATTTCGTGCACATCAGTGCATGGGTGTACCTCCATCCAGGAGACGATGCACACCTATCCCTGGCACTGTCAGGCAACGACAAAGAACAATTCGTTGCTGCGAACCCGGTACAATCGTTCAGGGTACGCGAGGGGGGATGGAGAAGGGCGTTTGTTTCCATCCGAATTCCGGAAGGGTGGACATCGGACGACACCCTGAAAGGCTACGTGTGGAACCGGGGTGAAACAGAAATCTTCGTGGATGGTTTCCACATCGTGGCCGAACGCATTCCTTCCCGTATCATCGCTGAATAAACGGTTGCAACCGCACCTTGTCCTTCTCCTGCAAGAAGGGCATAAGGGCCCTGGCGTTGTCCGGACTGGCCTTTCCGAAGCCAACAAGCGTACCCACCACGGGCGCAAAATCGGGATCGGCCTGATAAGCTTCCAGGTAGTAGGCCAGCGCTTCCCGGTCCATGCCCCGTTCAGCGAACTCAATCTGACCCTGCAGGAATTTGCCGGCCGCATCAAAGGTGGCCAATGACAGCCGATACAGCGCCGTGTCGCCCACCATTTCTTCTGTAAAAGGTTTCCTGTATGTGAAGAGGTCCTTCAGACTTTCGGAGCGATCGGCCTCCGTTTGCTCATACACATACACCGGCGCATGAAAGAGGATATACGGATACATATCCGTGTTGAGCGGTGAGCGGTCCGCAAACAATTTCAGCGCCTGCGCATCTCCCACATAGGCAGCCCAGAAATCGCGGGCATTGCGGATGGCATGACCGGGAAGGTATTGCGGCTGCAAATATGCGTTGAGGAGACGGGCTGAGGGGAAATCATCCTTGTCATTGAATCCGACCAGTCCCAGCAACGGCGTATGCGGATTGTACAAAGCCAGGAATGCGTGGGTGTTGGGAAATACTTTCATGAATGTTTGCACCAGCACCCGCAGGTTATCGGTATCGAACTGGTGCAACGGCACCCATTGCACCACCTTGCCGTCCGGACGCAGGTGATCGCACAACGCCTGGTAGTGTTCAAGGGAGAACAGGTTGCCGGCACCATCTTTTCCGGGATGAAACAGGTCGGCAACGATGAGATCAAATGTGTCTTTTGAAGCCGCTACGTACCGACGGGCATCTGCCGCATGGAAGGTCACGTTCGGGTTGGAGGTTACGTTGTTGTTGGCCTCACCGAAGTAAGGGAGCGTTTCCAGTACTTCCGGTACAAGCTCCACCGCATCCACCTTTCCTACCGGGTAAGCCACAACACTGCCCAGGGTGGTGGCTGTTCCCAGTCCCAGAAACAATACATGTTTTGCCTCCGGCGCCAGCAGCATGGAAAAATGCCCCATGCGCTGTTCGGCATAGCTGGCTCCGCCTCCCATCCGGAACTGGCGGTTCACCTGCAGCCGACGCTCCGGCATGTTACCCATCCCAGGCATGGGAGGATGTTCCGAAACGATCACGGTCCCGTACTGGCCGTCTTTGCGGTACAACTCATGCCATCCTTCCTCCGGTTGAAACAACGGCGAACCGTTGTAGCCACCTACGGCAGGCAACAAACAGCAGGCGGCGATCAGGTATCGCTGTTTGACCGGCTGCAGCGCCTTTCTCGACACCAGGAGAAACAGCACCAGGTACAGCGTCATCACCAGGTACCACGACATCCAGTATCCCAACCAATGAATGGCCGCCAAACCAAACACCAGCGAGGCCAGGCTGCCACCGAGGGTGTTGAGCGCATACGCCTTGCCAAGCCCTTCCTGTTCGAACGAACCGATCACCAGGCTGAAGGTATAACCCATCAGCGCGGTGGGGATGAACAGCACCATGATCGCGTAGAGCAACTCTCCTGCCAGTGAGGAAGCAAAAGTTCCAGTGAACGCATGACTGATTGCTTCACCACCCCGCAGCATCCAGGCACCTGCCAGGATCGAAAAGGCCAGCAGCGCCAATCCGTTCGACAACCCCTTCAGCAGGTTGCGGCCGCTGCGCCGGATCCACCTCTGGTAATACCAGGCGCCGGCAAACGTACCAGCAAGGTACACCACCAGGATGTTGGCGAATGTATAGATGGTGTTCTCCAGCACCTGCGACATCAGGTGGATGGAGACGATCTCGGTACCGATCCCCGCCAGTCCGAGCAAGATGGCTAGTGTACGCATGAACCGTACCGGCAAATGGGAGATGGGTTCCTTTCTATGTTCGGCAAGAGGTTCTGGTTTTTGTTTCCCGGCTTTGCGTTGCCACCACCACGCCAGCAGGATGGCCATGGCACTTCCTGCACACAGCACGATCATCGTGTAAATAAAACCCAGGGCAGGCAGGAAAACATAGATCGTACATCCGATGCCAAGCGCAGCACCCAGCGTATTCACCGCGTACAAACGTGCCAGTGCGCGACCAGCACCATCAGCCATCGCCCTGCGCCTGGCTTCCACCAGTGCAACGAGCGTGGCCCCCATGCACAAGGTGGCGGGCAACAACAGCAAACCGGCAAAAAGCAATGAGGTCACCAGGCCTCCCATGCTATGGTTATCGCCTGCCAACGGACCGATCAGCGGCGGCAGGTGAGCGGATGTCCAACTGAAAAGAAAAGGACTGACAGCACCGTAACCCAACACCACACTTTCCAATGCAAGAAACCATTTGAGCGGATGTGCACTTCTGTGGATGCGATCGTACAACAACCAGGCACCGGCTGCCATCCCGCCGAAAAACCCGAGCAACACACCCATGATCCCGAGTGACTCGCTACCGAGTCCGAGCGCCAGCAAACGGGTCCACAGCATCTCATATCCGAGGGCAGACCAACCGGAAAGAAAAAATGCAAGCAGCAACAAACGGTCTTTTCGCTGCATGGGCAATGGGGTTTAGTATGTGTTCTCCGGAAATGGAGCAAATAAATAATGCCACAAAGTCTCTAAGACACCAAGGTTAGCTATGTGAACTTTCTTAGCGAACGCTGGCACCTTTGTGTCTTCGTGGTAAAATATAAAATATCAGGCATAGCGTGCAGAAACATCACCGCCGTCTATGACTGTGGGGTTCTATGTTGAACCAAATCTAGCTATATCCAGCCTTTTTCCACCAGGTCACGTGCATGGTAGGTGATGATGATGTCGGCACCTGCACGTGTGAAAGCGGTCATGTTTTCCCGCACCACCTGACGCTCATCAATCAGGCCCGCCTTGGCAGCGTTCTTCACCATCGAGTATTCTCCCGACACATTGTAGCATGCCAGGGGCAGGGTGGTTTGTTCCTTCACACCACGAATCACATCCAGGAATGCCAGGGCCGGTTTCACCATGAGGATGTCGGCGCCTTCTTCTTCATCCAGCCATGCTTCACGCAGCGCTTCACGGCCGTTGCGCACATCCATCTGGTATGACTTGCGATCGCCGCTTGCCGGTGATGAATCGGCTGCCTCACGGAAAGGACCATAGTAGGCCGACGCGAACTTCACCGCATAAGACATGATGGAGGTATTCGTGTATCCCTCCTTGTCGAGCAACTGACGAATGGCACCGATGCGGCCGTCCATCATATCCGACGGAGCCACCATATCTGCACCGGCCTTGGCATGTGCCAGCGCCATTTTCGACAACAGTTCAACAGAAGGGTCGTTCAATACCTGTCCGTTCTCCAGGATGCCGCAATGACCGTGACTGGTGTATGCACACACGCATACATCCGTGATCACATAGAGGTCGCTCCCGAACTGCTTTTTCAATTCCTTCACCGCCTTGGCAACAATGCTTTTTGAGCTGTAGGATGAACTTCCGTCTTCCGTTTTTTCTTCACCCACACCGAACAACAGCACTTTGTTGATGCCGTACTTGATGCCTTTCTCCACATCCTTCACCAGACGGTCTACGCTGAAGTGATGGATGCCGGGCATGGCCTTGATCGGATGTTTCTCGTCTTTGCCATGAACCACGAAGTAAGGATAGATCAGGGCATCTTTTGAAATGCGTGTCTCAGCCACGAGTGAGCGGATGAGTTCGTTGTTGCGAAGGCGTCGCGGACGATAGGTTTGCATGGTCATGGATATGATGATAACAAGGTGTCGGCCAGCGCTTCTTCCGATGCACTCCATGGCCGCACGTATTTCGAAAATCCGGATGCTTCCAGTGCTTTGCCGGTGGTGATACCCATCACCACCACCCGATGGCGTTGAGGGTTCAGTTGGGCATGCCTGAAAAACATGTTCACGTTGGATGGACTGGTGAAAATAACGGCGTCAAATTCGGGAACAGACACATCGTTCCGGTCAAGTGTACGGTATACCACCAGGTCGGTCACCTGGTCATCCGGGAAACATTTCTGTACGGTGCGCACACTGATATCCGATCCCGGGAAGAGCACATTGGCCTTGCCGGCAATGTTCCTGAAAGCTTCAGCCACCACGGTTGTATCGGAATGATCGCCGACAAAATCCACTTCCATTCCGAGCTGACGGATGGCTGACGCCGTAGCTTCTCCCACGGCCGCGATCTTGGCTGCATGCGGATTGCCAACGGTACCCAGGAAATACTTCACCGCGTTCTTGGATGAGAAGAACAGCCAATCACTTGGGGGCACTTCCCTGACCTCAACCGGTTCGAAGCGGATGAATGATTCACCTGTTACGGTACACCCGGCCGCTTCCAGCAGGCGTCGCAGCAGCGAGTCATTGTCGAGTTCGCGGGTAACCAACACCCGCAGGTTTTGTTTTGTTTGAAGTCTGTTCAGTATGTCTTCCGCGAGTCCGTCCGTGGAAGATGCTTCCACATACGTGCGTTGCGGGGTCGCATCTACCTGTTCGGAAAGGGATGCCCACACATGATACCGGTTTTCTTTCTTTTCGCAGTAGACGCCCAGGGGAAGTCTGCAACCGCCATTCAGCATGCGCAGCACCTTGCGTTCCACACCGATGCATGCAGCTACTTCGGGTTGATTGAGTTGGCCGATGAGGGCAACTGCTTCGGCATCATCCGAACGCACCTGGAAGGCCAATACGCCCTGGGCGGGTGGTGGGATGAAATGACGGGGATCCAGCACTTCCACATGAAGGCCGGTGAGGTCGAGGTTGAGCCGGTCTACACCTGCACGTGCCAGCAGGATCGCGTCATAGCCACCGTCTCTGAGTTTCTGTACGCGCGTGGGTACATTTCCGCGCAGGTCCCGGATCTCCAGGTCGGGGCGAAAGAGAAGGGCTTGATTTTTTCGGCGGGCGGAAGATGTCCCCAGGATGGCATTTTCGGGAAGTCCGAGTGGGCGGGACGGATCGTATTTTTCTTTCCGGATCAGCAGCAACTCCGCCGGGTTCTCCCGGTAGGAAACGGCGGCGATGGCGAGACCTTCCACCGGGGCAGTTTCCAGGTCTTTATGGGAGTGAACGGCAATGTCGATGTGTTGCTGCAACAGGGCCTCTTCAATTTCCTTGGTGAAGAAACCTTTTCCTTCCAGCTTGTCGAAACTCAGGTGCTGGATCTGGTCGCCTTGGGTTTTGATGATTTTGATCTCGGATGCAGCGCCCAGTTTCTTCAACTGATCCTGGAGGAAGCGTGCCTGCCAGAGGGCCAGATCGCTGCCCCTTGATCCGATGACCCAGGTCTTACTCATGATCGATCTGAACCCGGGTGGGAAGAAATGCTATGGGGGTAAACGGCAATGGACGGGTTATGCTTCATTGCCCAAAATAATTTCCCTGGCCATCTTCATGGGTACGCTGATATACTTTTTCTCCATGTATGCCAGCATGCGATCCACAATCTCACGGGATTGTTCATCCAGGGATTCGAGTTCACGGGCGAACACATTCTTCATGGCATTCTCCCTGATCTCCTTCACTTTTTCGGGTACCTGTTGCATGGCCAGTTCCACGCGGCGACCGCGCAGCAACTGGAGGAATGCGCTCATTTCTTCATCCACGATGCGGTAGCAGTTCTTGAGTTCCTTTTCGCGCTCGGCGAGGTTTTCCGCTGCCACGGTTTTGAGGTGATGCACCTGGATAAAGGATGTATTGAAACGGGTATTGATGACCGGGTCCACATCATGGGGGATGGCCAGGTCGATGATGATCTTCGGATCGGATTCACCCTGCAGCAGGTTTCTATACACCGGTTCGGTCACGACAGGGTCAGCGGCACCGGTGCAGGTGATCATCACGTCGAAGCCACCCTTATAGTCTTTAAGTGTGCTGAGTTCATGTGCTTCACCTTGCAACATTTCAGCAAGGATTTGGGCGTTGGAGAGGGTGCGGTTGAACACCACGAAATTGCGGAAGCCGTGTTTGTTCAGGTAACGCACCATGGTACCGATGGTTTGTCCGGCACCGATGATGAGGAACCGCGCATTGTCGGCAAGTTTGAACTCTCTGAGTCTGCGGTATGCGAGTGACACCACGGACACCGGCCTGTCGGCGATATGGGTTTCGGTGTACACACGCTTTGCGGTTTGGATGGCATGCTGCGCCACCAGGCGGAGGAGGTCTCCGGTGAGACCCATGTCCCGGCACTTTTCATACGACTGGCGCACCTGGGTGATGATTTCACGCTCACCCACCACCATGGAATCGAGGGATGCGGTGACATGGAAGATGTGTTGCAATGCCTCATGTTCCTGCCAGACGGATGCTTTCTCAACCGCATCGTTCAGCCATTGTTCCGGCCATTCGGGCTGGAGGGCCCGGAAGAAGCGTTTCAGGTAGTCATCATTCACTTCGTCATCACCGGCCACCAGAAATTCAACCCGGTTGCAGGTAGACAGGTACATGATTTCCGATAGAGACAGGGCTTGCTTCAAGGCAGACAAACGGCTTTGCCATTCCTCATCGGGAATGTGCAACCTGCCTACTTCCTCAAGTGTAGCTGTTTTGTGGGTAAGTGCAATGATCTTGAATCTCTTCATTCCGGCTTCTCTTCCAATGACACAAAAATGCAGCACACGGCGCACTCAATTGTCATGGAATTGTCATAATACCGGCCTTACGTACTGATTTTCATCAGTAAATGAGATCAGTTGCCACCACCCGGAACGATGGCCACACGGGTCACCTGACTGCCTTGTGCACTGCGAAGCACACCGAGATAGATGCCGGGAGGCAGGTGGTTGCCCTGCTCGTCATGTCCGTTCCAGGGCAGTACGTGGTGCCCGGCTTTCAGTCCTGAAAAGCGCCAGCTTCGTACCCTTTTGCCGTCCACGGTATATACATCGAGTGTGTGGTCTCCGGTGTGAACGGCGTCGAACTCCCATCTCACATTACCTGAACTCGGGTTGGGGAACGCCTGGAGCGTACCGGTCCGCTCCGGCTGATCGGGTGCAACTGCCGTTGGAATATCAAGCAGGGAATCCAGGTCGAGGTACTCGTCACCGGCCTGGTAGAGCAGGTAGTGGAAATACACCAGGAACATTTCATCCGTGGTGGCTTCACCTGCTGTCACCAGCTTGGGCGGGTTGCTTGGGTTGTGGGGGTTAGCCGTGGTGTTGTCATAGTGTGCGTTCGCATACATTTTGCTGCCGGCCGGAAGTTTCACGATCTTCTTGAAGTTGTAGAAACCCTGCCAGTCGAAGTCCCAGTCGGGAATGCGGGAGAAGGGGATGGTATCGTTTTGTCCATCCACCGCATACGACTCGATGCGGGTACCGATGAGGTGCATGTGGGGAAAAACGGACAACACGGAAAAGTTGTAAGGGATGGTAGAACTTCCGGAAGGGTACTGGGCGGTATAATCTTTTTCCGTGTTGGCGGGAATGAAGAGGGTCCAGTTTTGCAGGATGGCATCTGCGCTTACTTCCCTGACATTGGTTTCGTTCTCGGGGTAGAAGAAGAAGTTCACGGCTGTTTCGTCCATCATGCCCTGGGTGCCGGCGGGGTAGTGGATCTGTAACAGGATCACAGCACCGGCGGGGAGGGTCATGCCCATTTTCACAGAAGTTCCATGGGGGAAGATGGTAGGACCTGCACCGGGCGTATATCCGGTCATTAGTTTCAGGCCTTGTGTTTTGCAGGATGAATCCACCGGTGCACTGCTGCTGTCTCCCACGTACACCAGCACGTGGTGTACGATTTCCCGGTTGCCAGGGAGTATTTCTATGGCTTGTACCTTCCGGTCAACGGGCAGCTGGGTGGCCAGGTAAAAGCATTTGTATTCGTCGGTGGTGCTGGCCTGGCTGGTGTACTTCGGGATTTTGAGTTGCAGATCGGGTGTACCGAGTACAGAGCCGTCGGGATAATCCGGCAGTGGCGGGAGTTTGGTGGTATCGCCTTCCGGTGTGCCGTTGTCGATCCAGCTGATCAGGTCGTTTTTTTCCTGGGGTGTCAGCAGGCGCTCGTGTGCATATCGCTGAAAAGTGGTGTCGGGTGGCCAGGGCGGCATCTCACCTTTTTCCACTGCGTTTTTGATGGAAGCTGCATACCCGACAGCATCGTCGTAGGTCACCAGGGGAAAAGGAGCAATGTTCCCGTCGCGGTGGCAAGACGTACAGTTGTCGTAGAGGATGGGAGCGATGTCTTCGCTGAATGTCACCTGGGCGATGGCGGGAAGTCCCAGCAGGCACCCAAGGAGCAGGGGTAGCATTTTTTTCATGAAAGGAGGATTACGTGATGCATATTCCTAAGATAGGCAATGGCAATGATGGCCGCAAAAAATAAGGGGGGATCGTACAATCCCCCCTGCATGGTTAATTCATCTTGGGTGCGGCCGGCTGGTAGTTGACCGGGTATTTCTTTTTGATCTCTTCATGGATTTCGTTGACCTTTTGCACTTCGTTCTCCACTTCCACCTTCACCTCTTTTTTCAGGTCCACGTTCTTCAACTTTTCGGGTACGTTCTCCTCTTCTTTCCAAACCTTGGGGTTCTTCGGGTCTTTTTCCACATACACCTTTTTTTCATTGTCATAATAGGTTTCATACTTGGGGAAGTACACAAAGCGGCGGCGGTAACCGTGTGCGGGCGCCCAAGCCGGGGGACCGTGTGTTTTGGCCTTTGCTTGTCCGTGTCCATGGCCATTTCCATGGCCGGGATGGTTGTCTTTGTCGTGGTGATGTTCTCCATCGGGATGATGGTCTTCTTCTTTTTCCTTCATTTCCGGTTTCTTCGGCTCAGGCTTGTTTGTTTCCGGCTTGTTCGATTCGGGTTTGTTGGTCTCCGGCGCCGGCTTCATTTGCGGTTGTTTTTTCTCAGGTTTTTTTTCTTCGGTCTGAGGAGATGGCGTAGCTGTTCCGGGTGTCATCTCCGGCTTGGGTAACGACTTTTTATCGATGTCTTTTCCGGGCTTGTTGCTGCTCTGGGCAAAGGCCGGTTGTACCAGCAGGCTCAGGCCTAAACAGGCCACTGACAAAAGGATGTGTGTCTTTTTCATGGGATCAATTTTTTTCAATATCTGCAAAATCAACGCCAAAAAAAAACAGCACCTGAAAAGGGCCTTGCGAAAAATTTTGTGGAATCCTGAAAACGGCTGCATCCCAATGGCAGAACCAAGATGCAAATCGTATGAAAAGCCCAGTCGCAGTTCTTCGTCTTCCCCCCGATATCCTCCCCACCGATGCCCGCCATGTGCAGATCTTTTGCCAAAGCCTTTTCCTGCTGGTGGGCATCGGGTGGCTGGGGTGGCAGGTGCATGCATTTCATTTTGCACTCACCTTTGCTGCCTGCCTGTTCTTCCAGCATGCCATTGAAAAGCGGTTCGTTGCGAAGCCGGGATCGTGGAAGAGTGCGACCATTTCCGCACTTAGCCTGTGTCTGATGATGAAAGCCAATGCCTGGTGGGCGGTGGTACTGTGTGCCTTGTTCACCATCGGGAGCAAGTTCTTCATCCGGTACAAGGGACGGCATGTTTTCAATCCCACCAACTTCGGCATCATGGTCACCCTGTTGCTGACGGGCGAAGTGTGGGTATCGCCGGGCAGGTGGGGCAGCGCCCTGTTCTTCCTGATCCTGTTAGGCGCCCTCAGTGCAGCGGTACTATTCAGGGTCGGTCGGATGGAAACCGCTTTGTCTTTCCTGGGTACGTTCGCCGCCTTGCATTTCGCGAGAAGCATCCTGTACCAGGGATGGCCGGCCGATTACTTCATCCATCAACTCAGCAGCGGCACCCTGTTGCTGTTTACCTTCTTCATGATCACCGACCCGATGACCACGCCTGTGCACCCCAAAGCCCGCATCATCTGGGCAGCGTTGACAGGTACACTGGCCTTCTACCTCTCCACCATATATTACGTCCATACCGCTCCCTTGTGGGCATTGCTGGTGATGTCGCCGTTCACCCTTCTGTTCAATCACTTCTTCCGTCATGAGCGCTTTCAATGGCGGTAATCCTAGCATCATTCAGATCATTTCCAACATCTAAATCCAAACCCATGAAAACCAAACTGCTCATCCTGATCATGCTGCTGGCGCCAGGCGCTCACGGTGTGATGGCCTTCTGCGGATTTTATGTCGCCAAGGCAGACGCAACCTTGTTCAACCAGAAATCGCAGGTCATCATCGTGCGCGACCAGAACCGGACGGTCATCACCATGTCCAGCGACTTCAAAGGCGATGTCAAAGACTTCGCTATGGTGGTGCCGGTGCCCGAAGTGCTGTCGCGCGACAACATCCGCATCGCGAAATCAGAGATTTTCGACAAGCTGGATGCATACTCTGCGCCTCGCCTGGTGGAGTACTACGATGCAAATCCATGCATGCAATATCTCAAGGATAAGTATGAAATGAGGTCGGCAGCGAATGCACCCATGGCAGTGATGGAAGCGGAAGAAGCCAACGGATACGGAGCTTACAAAGTCACCGTGGAAGCTTCTTACACGGTGGGAGAATATGACATCCTCATTCTCTCGGCACAGGAATCGGGTGGACTGAAAGCCTGGCTCACCGACAACGGCTACAAGATCCCGGAGAATGCCGGCGAGATGCTGGACCCTTATATCAAGGACGGGTTGAAGTTTTTCGTGGTGAAAGTGAACCTGGAGGCACACAAAAAACAGGGATACGCCGAACTGCGCCCTATCCAGATCGCATTTTCATCCAACCGTTTCGGGCTGCCCATCCGCCTGGGCATGGCGAATGCCTCGGGCGACCAGGACCTGATCGTGTATGCCTTCACGAGGAAAGGCAGGGTGGAGGTGGCGAACTACCGCACCGTGGAACTGCCCACCGACCGGAATGTGCCTGAGTTCGTGCAGCAGAAATTCGGCAATTTTTTCAAAGACCTGTTCAAACGCAGCTACGAAAAAGAAGGCGGCAAAGCGGCTTTTCTCGAGTATGCGTGGGACCTCAGCTCGAAGAATTTCGTGAAGTGCGACCCTTGCTCCACCACGCCGCCCGAGTACACCGACCTGCGTGAAGCCGGCGTGTTCTGGGTGCAGAAGAACGCCAACAACGGATGGAACGGATCCGATTACCAGGGAGATGTATTCATCACCCGCCTGCATGTGCGCTACAACCGAAAGAACTTTCCGCAGGACCTCGCCTTCCAGACCACGCCCGACATGGAGCATTTCCAGGGACGCTATATCATCCAGCATGCGGTGAAGGAAGATCTCTCTTGCGACGACGCCCAGAAATACTACCAGGATGTAGCACAACGCAGGGAAAGGGAACTGCGGGAACTGGCATCACTTACCGGATGGAAGCCGTCGTCCTACGCGTCCTATGTAGACGAATACTCGCGGCGCATCGGTGACGATAACCGCTGGATAGGTGGAGATAACTTCATCGACAAGAACAGCCTGAATGTATCTGCCCAAAACGAAAGCGGCTGGATGGGTTGGTTCGCGAAAGCCATGATGGCTGTGCTCGCGTTTGTATTGCTGACCACCATAATTGCCGGAAGACGAAAAGAAGAGAGGGCACGCCGGTGAATTGAAAAGTAGAAATTGAAAATGAGAATCGGGACGCTTTATGCAGATGGCCATTCGGGAAATCTTATCTCCACGGAATGGCCATCTGTATGCAGGCGCGTCGGCGTGCCGGTATTCATTTCCGGGACAAATGATAATGAATTCCTACATACGCAAGAACAAACATCACATTCGCCCCTTTGGTATGGATATACCACCTAACTTGAACTGGGGCGGGGATTGGTGCGCCCCGGGGTGATAAGTCGCCCTCCTTCGCTAAAGCTACGGCGGGCAAGCAAGTCGCGGGTTACGAGTTTCAAGTTGTACAGCCCCGGTTTGCATGACCATTTCTAGGAAGCCAACCACAAACCACAAACTAGAAACTACAAACTCATCTAAGGTGTAGCATCCATCAACTCCATCACCAGTCTCGTGTGGTTGATGTTGTTGAACTCCAG
Organism: Flavobacteriales bacterium; assembly: GCA_020635855.1. Classification (NCBI taxonomy): domain Bacteria; kingdom Pseudomonadati; phylum Bacteroidota; class Flavobacteriia; order Flavobacteriales; species Flavobacteriales bacterium. The sequence continues at coordinate 637,496 of JACJYZ010000004.1, forward strand.
TCGCACAAAGCCGTACTTGTCGTTGAAGTACGAACGCAGGGAGGTGGCGCCGATCGGGCTGTTGGCGTCGGACTGTGTAACGGCGCACCTGACTTTGCCGATGGATCCTCCCAGGTCGAGTTCCTGCACACCTATATTCTGGTACATGATGTTAAAGGCAACCTGATCGGGTACGTAGATTTTGGCACCGGCCAGCAACACGGGCGGGATGTCCATTTCGCTGCTCCAGAATTCGTCGCCCATGCGGATCATCGGGAACGGGTTGCACTCATTCAGGGCAAATCCGAACAGGCGCGGCATGTAAAGCATCACCTGGTTGGGGAGTTCCTGCACCCCGTTCTGTTCACCCACGAGGATGCGTCCGAGGCGGTTGTAATAGTCGATTTTCAGTACCGTTTGTGATTGGGCGATGGGGTTGTGGGCCATGGTGGAGCACACGCGCATCTTCACATACTCAACCGGAAAATTATGTGCGTATGAAATGTGTTCTGCATCCGTGAACGTCCAGTTGACACAGAGGATGGAGGGATCCTGCATGCAGCGTTCGTCGTAGTAGGCAGCCGTGAGGAGTCGCTTTCCGGAAGAATCGGCGAAGAGGTAGCGGTAGGTGAACACACGTCCGGCGCGGTAGATGTTGTTGTACTGAACATTCGGATTGGGCGCATCGTTGTCCATCATCGCCGGCACGTCCTGCATGTTATACCACTGGGGCAGGTTCACGGGCAGGTCTTCCGGTGGGATGGAATTGTTCTGAGCAGGTGGCGGATGATCACCACACGCCGGCATGAGTATGATGCCGGCAGCGAACAGGGCCATCCGGTAAATCCGCTTGTAGAAGTGTAGACGCATCTGCAGGCCAAGATACACAATCGCTGTTCACCTCTGTCCGTTGAAAAGTTTCGTGTTAAATTTTTCGCATGTGAATTAATTATTATCTAGATTTCGATCGCTTTACCGGTAAGTTCGGGGACGCCACCCGGGCGGCCGTTTTAATGTGAATGGTGTGTATGAATGCTTCCGAATATAACCAGTTGGACATGGATCAGAAGACCCGCATGTTATGGACCAGCGGGATGCTGCTGGATGAGCGCATTGAGTTCAGCAAGTTCAGGGTTTGCATTTACCACCTGAGGGGTTTCTATGTGGAGCTGACCATCGGTATGAAGGATGACAGCATACGGCGGGTGCATGCAATGGAAAAGCCGAGGGACTGGAACGGTTACCTGAACAGCGTAGACCTGGAGGCGTTGCTGGGCTGAAGTTGTTGATGGGATCTCTGTCTCATTTATTTCCTCCCTTTCTTTTACCCTTTACCCTTTTACCCCCCTTTACTTCTTTACCTTTTTACCCCTTCCCTACTTCAAGTCCATCCTGCTAGGCCTGAATTTCACGCGAACGGATGAATCTGCGGTTGGGTTTTATTTTATTTCTTATGTCCATAATCGGTTTTTCGTAATATGTATATATCAATGTAGACGCCACAATCACTACGCCCCAATATGTGAAATACATTGCCCATGCAGATGTTGGACCATGCGGTGGAAAATTAAGACGAATGATCTCCGAAACCAGGGACAGGTTTATCAAATACATGGAATATGATATTAAACTGATATGTGTAATTACCCTTGTAACAATTGGTGGTGCCGACTTTATGGCATCAAACTTTGGCAACAGCAAAAAACAACCGAAATCCTGAAGAATGATCTTAAACACTTTGGTTGAATATTCATTGGGCAACCATGAGGAATAAATGATGGCATAACACAAAATGATTCCCAGAACGAAACTGACATTGCGAATTTTCAACCAAAGGGTTGGATACCAGTATTTGAGAAATGCGGCTGAAAGTCCGAGTGCAATGCCATCAAATCTATATATGACAACCTTGTATATTTTTACACCGAGCCAGAATTCATCTACTTGAAAGTTTGATGCGATAAATGCCCTGAGGAAGAATGAAGTCAGCAGAAATACACAAGTTGAAAAAAGAAATATTTGCTTTCTGGCAAGCTTCCATTTTTTTCCAATAACAAAGAAGCAGCTCAGAAGGATTGGAAATAAAAGATAGAACCACTCTTCAACACTTAAGCTCCATGATTCCCAGAAGAAATTGTAAAAAGGTTGACTGAAGTTTTGAAGAAAAAGGAAATATTTCCAATTGAATTGCGAGAAGTCTCCACCCACTATACCACAGTAAACAAACAAAACATTTAAGAGGAGGATTAAATAATAATTTGGAAGCGTACGGAACCATCTTCTTATCCAAAAATTCCAAATGGTGCTTATTCCAAGCGACCGGGTATTCTGAAATGTCTTAATAAGTATTCCCCCAATTAAGAATCCGCTAAGCACAAAAAACATCTCAACCCCATCGATTAATGGTATCCATGGGAAATTCGTATTGGCTTCATTCAGCATCCAACCACCATGTCCCAGAACAACAAATAGGATGGCCAATGCTCGCATTAGATCAAGCCCAAATACCCTATTGCTATACTCCGGATTTAAATGAAACAGTTTTACCCGCAATGACATACCAATGGTTATTCTAAATCGGAACTTTATTGCTTTATTAACTTTTCAATGGACACGACCCTCCTGTCTTTTTCTAACCACACAAGGTACATGCCCTCTGGCAAAGCTGTGATATCCATTTCCGGTTGGCCCACGTTGATTTCCATTTCAGCACGTTTTCTTCCAAAAAGATCGTAAATGGATATGTGCAGTGGCGTGTTGATTACTGGGCCTTTGATGGTTATTTTTCCCGTGGTCGGATTGGGAAATACCTTGACAATTTCCTTGGGTATGGTGGAGAGATTTTTCACCCCATCAGGTGGCAGTACCGCGCAAGCTATCGTATCACTTCCACATGGAGCCTGGTATATGATATCTCCATTGACGGAAAAGCATTCCAGGTTGGTTCCGAAATCAAAAGCTCCATAGTAACAAGCCGTTAATCCCGTGGTCGAACCAATTCCCTCAATGATTGAAAAATAGCTGCACACATCCGTGGTGTCAAAGTTTATTCTCTTTCGGTATGCATTTTCTATTTGCACCGAGTCAACGGATTTAACGATTGCCATTCCCGCAGGAAGTTGCTTACCTAAATAGCCTTTTAAAGTATCTCCCGCCTTGAGGTTGAAGTCATATAATAAGGTATCGGAAGTCATCCATGCTGACCGCCAGAAAACCTTTCTTGCTATGGTATCATCCCTTAGCAAACCCGGGCCTAAACCTGTTGGAGGATTACAGCATGTTCCACTGGTCATCTGCACACCCTCCTCATATACCTTTTTATACCAGTGGCCATCCATCAGGGTATCATTCCCGAGGTAATTCTGTATGTATGCTTGGTCACCACATTGGTGGCCATCCGTGCACACCGAAGACATTCCCCATATCGCATTGCCCTTGGGAAAGGGGTGGTAGACATTCGTCTGACCTTGGGTTGTTACTGAGAATATCAATGCACACAATCCGATAAGCATGCACGTTCGTGTTGGGGTTCTTACCATGGTTCCGAGGATTTTTTAGACATGTGGGATATCGTTGCTGTCGTACACGCGGTATTATTTCATCACTTCAAAAGGAGAATGAACCGGTTGTTCCACGCCATTGTACCATACCTTTGTGTTATAAAAATGGTTGGTTCCCTGTTCCCATTCCGTTGTAATGGTGTCAGTGTCCAGGCTGTCCAGTTGCAGGTACGCAATGGCGGTACCGGTTCTGATTTCACCCGGGGCCGGTTGTCCTTCAGGTTCGGAAAATGTTAATACAGTTAATTGTACGGGAGCAGTTTCTGTTATCAATGCCATGTTTCTGGGAACGTCCATATTCGTATCATAAACCTCTACAATGCTGTCATTGATGAGATAGTACAACCTCATCTTTTCAAACGAATATGACCCCGCTAGAGAAGAATCCAATAAATCATCGCCATTCGCATTCACAAAGGAAATGGCCAAATCACAACTGATCACGTAAGAATCATCTTCCGGTTTGTCTTTATCTTTTTTGCATGCCGATAGAAAGATGGCCATCATTCCCAGAATTATCATGGATCGTTTCATATGTCAGGGGTGAATGTTGATGAGGATATGACTGTCACTATTCAAATTTAAGTTCCCCGGAGTAAAATCGCCATATAGGTACCATCCGTTGTAAAGACCTATGCCATTTTGGTACCATCCCCAGTTCATGCGCAAATAGAAATCTGATATAAACGATGTCTCATACTCGTAATAAGTACCAGGGTTATGAATAAGCACATGCCTGTTCCTGCGGTATCCGTCACATACCCACGCATGGCCCCCGGTACCGTTCAGCAAACTGCCCCGAATGACCACCGGCCATTGGGCATTCATTTGTTGAACAATTGCCGTTGAAGTGGTTGATACATACTGAATGGATGTGGAGTATCCGAAATCGCCTTCAAGCACATTTTCCACTTTTTTTGTCTGCGCACTTGAACCTTCACACCCGTAATCCATGTTCACATCCACACCGATATCGTGTATCAGTCGGGATGTTTCGTTGCTACCTGCGTTATCGGGCATGGCTGACCATGAATAGGAATTGGGGTAATGCCAATACTTCATCACCTGAGCCGTTGCAACTGCCACGCAACCGGCCCAGGCGTGTCCGTTACCGGTTGTACTGCATAGCATATAAGGTACTTGATCGTTATAGCCGGGACCCTGCCCCCAAATGGTTGAAGTGTACGGCCCCTTCTGCTCGTAGACTGTTCCTCCGCTTACAATCTCTTCTTCCCCAATCGGCGGAGCATACCCATCCCATTGCTCCTTGATGTGTACATCCGGTTCATATGCCGGCGTATCGCGGATCTTCCCGATCTTTTTCACCCGTTCCTGCACCCAATCCGTAATCCCGAACGAAGGCGGATTGACGGGGTCGTAGGCAAAGGTGCCTTTTTCCGAGAATGCCAATATGGGAACCTCCTTTTTACTCCCCGACACCACAATGAATCCCGCGGGGTCAAGGTTGATCACATACAGGGCTGCCTGGCCATGTGTGTCATTGATTGCAAATGCCTTTTTCAATTTTTTTCCCGATGCAAATGTTGTCGCTCCCATGGTGTGCGGTTGTTTTGCCGTCACGGAAGGATCATTCAGGAATGCCGCCTGATAGGAGAAGTCCCTCGCAACCTGGAGGGCTGTCTCAGTTGAAACTTCCATACTCTTCCGGATGTCCTTTTCTTTTTTAACAATCGCATCCTTTTTACAGGAAGCCATTACAAGACCTACACCGATGAGTACATATTGCCATTTTCCGGTGAGTTTGAGCTGCATTTTTGGTTGGAATAAATACATTCGGAGGTGGATTTAAATGATTTCATAATGAGAACATTTATAAAGTTCCAACAATATTATTCCATACCGCCACCACAAAAAAGGGACATTTATTGTATAATGTCAAATATAAAAATTAAATAATACACCCTATATATTCACCATAAACCCATGTTCGCATGGATGGGCAGCGCCTTCCACTGTTGCAATGTGGGTGGACATTTCATTCACTTTGTTTGATCCGCCATACATCAATGGGAACAAATACCAACAAAATCCACAAAAGGGGATGGAAAGAAATGGGTAAGGGTAGGATATGGGGAAAAGCAGGCTAGGATGCCGCCGGCGCTTCCTCCACCGCATGCACCTGTTCCTCCGTTTTCAACACTTTCTTCTCATGCGGGAAGAACCGTTTCTGAAAAACCAGGATCAGGAAAACGCCGATGGTGATGGAAGAATCTGCGACGTTGAAGATGGGTCGGAAGAACAGGAACTCTTCCCCACCCCATAGTGGAAACCAATCAGGAAATGTGCCTGACAAGATGGGAAAGTAGAGCATGTCCACCACTTTGCCGTGAAGGAATCCGGCATAGCCACCATCTGCAGGCATGAGGGTGGCTACCTTGTGGTAACTGTCAGTAAAGATCAGGCCGTAAAAGGCGCTGTCGATGATGTTGCCGACAGCACCAGCGAAAATAAGTGAGATGCTGATGATCAAACCGCCCGGAGCCTGGCGTTTGATGAGTCCGAAAAGGTACCAGACAATGGCTGCCACGGCACCGATACGGAAGAGGCTCAGCAGCAGTTTGCCTCCCGGGATGCCCCACTCCACACCGAATGCCATCCCGTTGTTTTCGGTGAAATGCAAGTAGAACCAATGGCCCAGCGCAGGCCATTCCTGTTCCAGGTACATGTGGGTTTTGACCCAAATCTTGAGCGTCTGATCAATCAGCAGCACAAGAAAGATCGTGGAGAGGGCCTTTTTCAATGCACTGTTTACTTGCCGTCGGATTGTTGCCGTTTGGCATCAATGCTGAGGGTTGCATGCGGTACCGCGCGGAGCCTTTCCTTTGAAATCAGTTTGCCGGTTTCGCGGCAAATGCCGTAGGTCTTGTTCTCAATGCGAACCAATGCATTCTCCAAATGCTGGATGAACTTCTTCTGGCGGGTTGCCAGGTTGGCCACCTCTTCCTTGGTCAGCACTTCTGAACCGTCTTCCATCGGTTTGAACGAGTGGTAGGTGTCATCGGTCCCATGGTCATCTTTACGTGAGATGGAACTGCTCAAAAGGTCGAGGTCTTTCTTGGCCTCATCGAGCTTTTCCAGGATCAGCGTCTTGAATTCCTTCAATTCTGCGTCGCTATATCTGTCTTTGGGTTGCTCCGTCTTTTTTGCCATATACGCGAATGGTTAATTGTTCTGATATTTCTCAATCTGTATGCGGGTGGCCAACCCATCATCCACATCCACCAGGATGCTTTGGCCTTCTTCCAGGGAAGGTACGAATTCGAGACTTTCGGCAAGCGTCTCCGAACAAATATATTCCCTGTTGTTTTCGATCGCCTGACGGATCCCGTTGTTTTCCTGGATGCGCAGTGCGATCTTATCCGTCACTTCAAAATTCATGTCCTTTCTCAGGTTCTGGATCTTGTTCACCACTTCCCTGGCAACACCTTCTTCGCGCAGTGCCTCAGTTACGGTCACGTCCAGGGCCACCGTCAGCCGGTCCAAATGGGCAACCAGCCAACCCGGAATATCCTCTGAAAAGATCTCTACTTCCGATAGCTCAACGGTGGCTTTTTCACCCTGGAGACTGATCTCATACGATCCATCCTTTTCCAGGGTTGCAATTTGTTCGGGCGTCCACTGATCAATGGCCGCGGCCACTTCCTTCATGCTTTTTCCGAAGCGCGGACCCAGTTTCTTGAAATCCGGTTTTACCTTCTTCACGATCACGCCCGATCCTTCTTCAAGGAACTCCAGCGTTTTCACATTCACCTCTGACAGCACCAGGTCTTTCACCGCCTCCACATTCTTACGGAAAGCTTCATCCAGCACGGGCACCATGATCCGGTTGAGGGGTTGTCTTACTTTGATCTTTTCTCTTTTGCGCAACGACAACACCATGTGCGATATTTTCTGCGCCAGTTCCATCCGGGTTTCCAGGTCGCGGTCCCTGTATGCGGATTTGCTTTCCGGCATCAGCGAAAGATGGACGGAATCGTGGCTTTCCTGTCCGGTGATGCGGTTCAGGTCGGTATATAAATGATCTGCATAGAACGGCGCGATCGGAGCCATCAGTTTGGCCACCGTGATCAGGCACTCGTACAGGGTCTGGTACGCCGATATCTTGTCCCGCGAATATTCTCCCTTCCAGAAACGGCGACGGCACAGGCGCACATACCAGTTGCTGAGGTGTTCATCCACGAATTCAGCCACCAGGCGTCCGGCACGGGTCGGTTCGTAGTCGGCATAGTGTGCATCCACCTGTTCGATCAGCGCGTGCAGGGCCGACAGGATCCACCGGTCGATCTCGGGGCGCTCTGCCACCGGCACCTGCGCCTCCTTACCTGCAAAGCCGTCGATGTTGGCATACAGCGCAAAGAATGAGTAGGTGTTATAAAGCGTACCGAAGAACTTGCGTTGCACTTCGGCCACACCTTCGATATCAAACTTCAGGTTGTCCCACGGTTGTGCGTTGGTGATCAGGTACCAGCGGGTGGCATCCGGACCATATTCCGCGATCGTTTTGAACGGGTCCACGGCATTGCCCAGTCGTTTCGACATCTTGTTGCCGTTCTTGTCAAGCACCAGTCCGTTCGACACCACATTGCGGAAAGCCACCGAATCAAACAGCATCACGGCAATCGCATGCAGGGTGAAGAACCAACCGCGTGTCTGGTCCACGCCTTCCGCGATGAAGTCGGCGGGGTAGTTCTTTTCAAACAGTTCCTTGTTTTCAAATGGATAATGGAACTGCGCATAGGGCATGGCGCCCGAGTCGAACCATACGTCGATCAGGTCGCTTTCCCGGATCAGTTTCTTGCCTGAATCGGATACCAGCACGATATCATCCGCATAGGGTTTGTGCAGGTCGAACGTGTTGTAATTCGCTTCCGAGAAATCACCCGGCTTGAAGTTGGCCAGGGGATTTTCTTTCATGAAGCCGGCCTCGATCGACTTTTCGATTTCGCTCTTCAGTTCTTCCACGCTACCGATGCATTTGCGTTCCGACTTGTCTTCGCTGGTCCAGATGGGGATGGGAATGCCCCAGAAGCGGGAACGCGACAGGTTCCAGTCGACCAGGTTTTCCAGCCAGTTGCCGAAGCGACCTGTGCCGGTGGCGGCAGGTTTCCAGTTGATGGTTTTGTTGTGTGCGATGAGCTTGTCTTTCGCTGCGGTGGTGCGGATGAACCATGAATCCAGCGGGTAGTAAAGCACCGGTTTGTCGGTACGCCAGCAATGGGGGTAGCTGTGGGCATACTTCTCCACCAGGAAGGCTTTGTTGTCTTCCTTCAGTTTGATGGCGATGCGCACATCGGTGGGCTTGTAATCGGGTTGATCGGCCACGCCGGGCGCTTCGTATTCCGCCTTCACGAACATGAGTGCGAAATCCGTCACCTCCTTCACAAAGCGGCCTTGCTTGTCCACCAGCGGCACCATGGTTCCGTTCTCATCCTTCACCAGGATGGAAGGCACGTTGTTGGCCTTGCTCACGCGGAAGTCATCGGCACCGAACAGCGACGCGGTATGCACGATGCCGGTACCGTCTTCGGTGGTTACGAAGTCACCGGGGATCACGCGGAACGCTTCACCTTCGGATTCATCCGGCTGCACATACGGCATGAGTTGCTCGTATTTGATGCCAAGGAGTTGGGTGCCGGCGAAGGGGTTTCCCACCTGAGCGGGGATCAGTTTATCACCTTCGTTGTAGTCTGCCAATGCAGCTGCCTGGGCATCCGCATTGAAATATTTTCCAACCAGTTCTTTTGCCAGTACAACAGACACGGGTTTGAAGGTATACCGGTTGAAGGTTTTCACCTTCACGTATTCGATCTTCTCGCCTACGGCCAGTGCACAGTTGGACGGCAAGGTCCAGGGTGTGGTGGTCCAGGCGAGGATGCGAACGTCTTCGTCTTCTTCCGAAAAGAGAAACGCCGACCGTTCGTTCTTCACTGCCTTGAACTCGGCGATGATGGATGTATCCTTCACCTCGCGGTAGCACCCCGGTTGGTTCAGTTCATGGGTACTCAGGCCTGTGCCGGCAGCCGGTGAATAGGGTTGTACGGTGTATCCTTTGTAGAGCAGATCCTTTTCGTACAACTTCTGCAGCAGGTTCCAGACCGACTCGATGTAGGAATTCTCGAATGTGATGTACGGATGATCCAGGTCGACCCAGTATCCGATCTTGCGGGTGAGGTCGTCCCAGATGTCTTTGTATTTCAACACGCCTTCGCGGCAGGCCTGGTTGTACTCGGCCACGGAAAGTTTCTTGCCGATGTCTTCTTTGGTGATGCCGAGGCTTTTCTCCACGTCCAGTTCCACGGGCAGTCCATGGGTGTCCCATCCGGCCTTGCGTTCCACCATGAATCCTTTCATGGTTTTGTAGCGGCAGAAAAGGTCTTTGATGGTGCGGGCCATCACGTGGTGAATACCCGGAAGGCCGTTGGCAGACGGCGGGCCTTCATAAAAGGAAAACGCAGGCGCATTTTTCCTTTCCGCGATGCTGCGGCGGAAGGTGTCTTCTTCTTCCCATCTTGCAAGGATCCTGCTGCCGATGGCGGACAGGTCCAGCTTTTCGTATTCGGTGTACTTCTGGTTCACAACGGTGTTGAAAAAAGGGTAGCAAATATACCTTTCCGGCGGCAGAAAACCAATAGCCGTGCGGCCGCGTGCCACAAGGGTTTGCGGTACCCGTTGAGAATGTGAGAAATCCACCGGTCGGGTAAGTAGAAATCCAGGCTGTTGGCACGTTCAGGAATAATGGCCTGCTATGTGGCGTACCTGGGAGGCATAACCGCTTCCGAACAGGTTCACGTGCACCAGGAGGGGGTACAGGTTGCAGAGATCGGTGCGCGATTCCCAGTCCGGTTCAAGAGGGTGCGCTTCGTTGTAGGATGCATAGAAAGCCGCATCAAAACCGCCGAAGAGCCGGGTCATGGCGAGGTCCATCTCGCGATGACCGTGGTATACGGCAGGGTCGATCAGGCAGGGTTGGCCTTCGGGGCCAATGAGGTAATTGCCGCTCCACAGGTCGCCGTGCAGGAGTGCAGGTGGCTCATCGGGGAAGAGCTGCGGCAGGCGATCCATCACCCCATTCAGCAGGCTGCAGGTGGGTTGATCCAGCTGCTTGCTGTCACGTGCCATCCGGATCTGTGGTTGCAGTCGGGCTTCCCGGAAAAAGTCGGCCCATGTGTTGTGAGGGGTGTTCGATTGGGGCAGGGAGCCAATGTAATTGTCGTGATCCAGTCCGAAAGTCGGGTGGGTATGTTGATGAAGCCGGGCCAGTTGTTGTCCGAATGTTTCCCAGAAATTCGGGGCAGGTCTATCTTGTTCCAGGTATTCGAGGATGAGGAAATCTTCGCCGCAATGGATCACTTCGGGTATGCGGATGGCGCCGGTGCGTGCCAATATCTCCAGGCCCCGTGATTCGGCTTTGAACATGCCGGGACAGGCCTTTGCGTCATTCCACTTGACGAAGAAAACACCCAGGTTGGTTTCGATGCGACATGCCTGGTTGATGGAGCCACCGGAAAGGGGGCGGGTGCTCAGCAATCGGATATCCCGGCCGGTGGCATCGGCCCATGGTGAGATGTGGTATTCCGGCGTTTGCATGGGCACCGAAGATAAAAAAAGGGGCCCGAAGGCCCCCGTGTTTGCTCTGACGAATTACAAACACTTTATTGTTTCCGGATGACGGCAAACTGGCCGTCGGAAATGGTGCTCATGGAACCATCCTTATGGTTTTTGAATGTTCCGTAAAAAGTTCCGTACATCATGTCACCTACCTGTGGAATTTGATCAATCGTTACGGTAATATCCTCACCCGTGAACAAAACCGTATCATTCTCATTGCTTATGTCAGCTAAATTGAAATAGGCAACGCATTCGTTGTTTACGGAGTTATAGGTACCTGCAGCATTGTTATAAATCCTAAGGAAGATGGAATTCCTGGATATCGGATCGTAGACCGAGATATCTGTCAAACCTGTGGTAATCCGCGCTGTGGCCGTCGGGTCATTCCCATAGTCAGGAATCAGTACGATCTTCTGATGGTTATACACACCACCATCGATCATGAAACTATTATCCGTTTGGGTGATGCACGCCGACAAATCACCGACATTGGTCACCGTACCTGCGGCACCTGTGGTGATTGCCATGGTTTGACTTACCTCACCTGTGACGGTATATCCTGTTATTTTACAATTACCATTCGGTTTCGTTTGCGCCAGGTACTCTCCATTCTGTGTATGCACGGTCATCACCGGATGGCTACTGGAGACTTGGGGATCGTAATCGTAGACAAAGTATACCGTTCCATCTACAGGCAACCCTGCGCAACTGGTAAGCTTGCCGCGGATGATGGCAGGACAATCAGATATGATCAGGTCCGGCAGGGTATACACTTCGTTCTCGTTCAGCGGTCCCACGACAACGGTTTGACTACTGGAACCCCATGCATATGCATAAATATCCAAGGTCATACCTACCGGGAATCTTACCTCGTACTCACCTTTTCCATTGGTGGTGCCGCCCGTAATACCAAAATCGGTTCGTTTTATCTCCGCACCTTCAACCGGATTCCCCTGGCAGTCCAGTACCCTGCCGCGAATGATGGCGGGTGCATAAGGTTGGTCACAGTTCCACCAGGTGAAGTGTTTCACGTTGCCCACGTAGGCACTGCCCTGGAGGGTCGCCTGGCCTTCTTCCTTCCATATGCCCAGGCTTTCATCGAAGTACCAGAGGGGAATGGTGGATGGTGCGCTGGCTTGCAAGGCCGCAGGAACCTCCACCGTGAGGGTTACCACTTTGCCTTCCTTCACCTGCAGCGGCTGGCCGGAAGTACCTGTCAGTTCCACGTTCAGCATGCCGAAGGATTCAAGTTGCGCTTCGCTGCCGTCTGCTCTTTCTGCTGCCAGGTCACCGGGGATCAAGTCGCCGAAGTGTTCATCGCCGGGAGCCAGGTACTGCACCGCAATGTTCACCGTACCTGTGTAATTGTTGCCGTTCGCATACACCAAAGATGAAGAGGGGAATGACAGACCGGATCCGTTGGTCAGGTTCACGTCACCTCCACTCTGGGCGTCTACGGTATATGCGGGCGTGTTCTCTACCAGTGTCAGGTACACGGTTTGGGACGCTCCTTCTTTTGGTATGAATGCACGGAATGCCTTGAAATAACCCGGCTTTTTCACCATCACCATGGCGCGGTTCGACGGTACGCTCACGTCATGTATTTGAAACAGACCATTGGCATCCGTAGTGGTTTTTACTCCGCCCAGCGATACCTCTGCATTGGCTACCGCATGTTGGTTGACATCATACACCGCCCCGATGGCGCCTGCACTTACGTAGGAAGTGTTACCACCGGTGTGCGGCAGGTTGGTGTGGTTCTCGATCTCGTCCTTCCTACACGAAGTGACGAACAGCATGAGCAGCACCTGGGCTGCCAGCAAGGTCATTGCGCCGAAACGCCTGCCCTTTTTCATGCGGTTAAGTTCATTTGTTGTTTTCATGTGTTTCTTTTTTGGTTATCACCGGTACAAAAATTCATCACGCAGCCGATGATTACCAGTTGACATCAAAACAAATATTACACATCCAAAATATCACATAACACATCAATATGCCGATGGAATGGTGATATATTGACGCAACTAAATGCATCAATATCTTACACTTCCTTATTGTAAATAAATGGATTTACTGGAAAGAGGGCATGTTCCCGAAGGAATGCCGGACCCAAAGGTTGTAGTTGATGAGGTCCTGTGTTTCGGCCTGGTCATCGGAGATGGAAAGTACGACGCGCACATTCTGGCGGATGCGTTGGGTGACTTTTCCGTTTCCTCCTCCGGTCTTCAGCAAGCTCACCATGGCCTTTTCCCGGGCCAGTTCCTCATGAGACAGCAGGTGTTTGAATTCTCGTTGCACCTGGTTCATGCGGTAGTGTACCAGCTCCCAGTCCTGCGCTTCGTAACGGATGATCCCTTCCAGCACGGAAATCTTCAGGCGAAATGCCTTGTCGAGTTTTTCGAAACCGTTTTGCCGCACCATGGTGGCAATGGATGAAATGGCTTTTTTATGCTGGCCTTTTCCATGGTAAGACAGGGCCAGGTTCAGATAGGTGTATACCACATGGAAGGGTTGTTTGGAAATCACCTTGTTCTTTTTGATGTCTTCCAGGATGGCAATGGCCTTGTCGAGATCGAGGTGGGAATAGTTGTTGACAAGAATATTGAAATAGTTGAAGAGGTATTTTTCCTGTAACGATTTGCCCTGACGATCGAGGATGGACTTCAGTTCTTTGGCCCATGTGAGTGAAGCCGTATAATTTTTTTCTTTGATATGCGCATTGGCCAGGTAGATCAGCATTTCAATCTCTACATCCTTGTTCTCTCCCGACAACCATTTTTGTTTACGGAAAGTGGCCAGGGTGGTGGTCAGGTAATCGGCCAGTGCCTTGAATTGGTTTTGTTGCATCAGCAACCTGCTGATGCTTCTGTACATGCGGAAATTGAATGCCGGGGTTTGCTGCAGTTCTTTCTGCTCGCCATATTCGTCGGTGACTTTCCTCAACAGGTGCACCATGGCATCTTTCTCCACCGAGAAGTTCTGAGCTTTTTTGATGCGGTGACGGACTACAGCGAGGATGTCGTCGAATTCGCGCGCCCGCAGCAAGTCGGACCAGTTCTTTTTCCGGAGTTCGATGTAATGTTCAGGGTTCACCGCCAGCGCTTCATCTGAGATGCTGATGAATTCATTGTAGATCATGTCCAGCGTTTCATGCAGCGATTGTTCCCGTGCCTTTCTTTCTGCCTTCCGCAGAAAGAAAACCGCCACATCCGAAAGCATTTTGCTTTTGAAATGCCTGGCCAGTAGCAAATAGTGGAAGGCAGCATTGAAATCGGAAGCATGCTGGTTTTGCAACACCAGGCTTTTCCCGATCTCCTGTACCAGGCGGTTGCGCAGCCTGTAGTGCGCATTCTGTTTGCCGTTATTTTGCTTCCCACCAACCGTATTGGGTTCTCCCCCTGATCTTCTCAATGCATTTAGAAGGGTCACATCCCTGCGGTCTTTTCCTGGTCTTGTACGCGTAAGATATATCTTCAGGAATCTGAGTTCTTCCTTGGCCAGCGACGCTACAATTTGTTCAAGAATATCCAATTTGAATGCGTAATGTTTTTACAAATATACATGGCGGCTGCAAATAAGTTTATATAACTTGATCCCGTTTGAGAATTTGAAAACATTTACCATGAGGCGCACATTCAATATACTTTGCTGGATTGTTTTGTTGACAGTTTCCGCTGTGCGGGCGCAGCCCGTACTTGGCATGTCACCGGTTTTCAATGTTTCCCCCAACGATTCGGTGTACATACCTGATACGCTTGTTTACGATGTGTACGTGCGCAATGTGGGCAATACGACATTCAGTGGCAAAATAAACCTGAATGTTGGGGTACAACCGGACAAGGCACCATCCCTCACGATCATATTGGTAGATACTTCCCTGGCGAACGTCACGGGGTTTGCGCCGGGTGACAGTTTACCCGCCACACTCAGGTTTCCTTGCGACACGCCGTCATTTGACATGGATATCAACACCGTGGTGATATGGCCGGTATCCGGAACGCCCGGCACCATCACGCAGGATAGCCTGAAAGACACCATCTTCGTTTATGGCTTTTCAGGGATTGGCCCGCATGACCGGTTCTTCGATCATCCCGGCATCCTGTTCCCGAACCCGGTGGGAAGCGGGAATACCGTATACTTTCAAACAAAGGAAAAGCCCCGGCACGTCAGGATTCTGGATGCTTACGGTCGCATTGTACGTGACGATGCATTGCGGAATGGTTTGATCGACGTCGGAGATCTGCCGCCTGCCCTCTACCTGGTGGAGATCGATTTCGGCAAAGGGAAGATCGGGATGGTCCGCCTCATGCGGCTATAACACGGGCTGTCAGAATTCCCACTTGTATTTGTCCAGATCCTGTACACTGTGGACCAGAAG
Organism: Flavobacteriales bacterium; assembly: GCA_020635855.1. NCBI lineage: Bacteria > Pseudomonadati > Bacteroidota > Flavobacteriia > Flavobacteriales > Flavobacteriales bacterium. The sequence continues at coordinate 653,042 of JACJYZ010000004.1, forward strand.
AGAAATCGCCTGGTCCACATCTTTTTTGTGCACCATTTCGATGGTCTGGTGGATGTGCCGTGTGGGAATGGACACGGCACCGGAAATTGCACCACCCGGTGTCATACGCTGAATGCCGGCGGTATCGGTTCCTCCTGCCGGCAGTATCTCAGCCTGCCACTTCACCTTGTACTTATCGGCGGTTTTTTTCATGTAGTCCACCATGCGGTAATCACAGATGGTACTGGCATCCATCACCTTGATGGCGGCGCCACCTCCGAGTGAGGTCACACGTTCATAATCGCGTGCGCCCGGAACATCGAAAGCGATGGTGGTATCCAGGCCGAATCCGAAGTCGGGTTGGATCTGCAGCGACGCCACAGACGCCCCGCGGATACCCACTTCTTCCTGAACCGTAAATACACCATAGAGGTCGTAAGGGAGGTTCTTCACTTTCTTCATGGCCTCGATGAGGATGTACACCGAGATGCGGTTGTCGAGCGATTTGCAGCTCACGCATTCGCCCAGTTCAATCAGGTCGCGGTCGCGGGTGATGGTGTCACCCACTTTCACGTACTTGTCCACTTCTTTTTTGGGCATGCCCGTATCGATGAAATATTCCGTGATGGGCACCACTTTGTTGCGGTCTTCGGGCGACATGATGTGGATGGGTTTGCAACCTATGACACCGGGTATTTCTTTCTTTCCGTGTATCCAAACCCGCTGCGAAGTGAGCGTTTTCGGGTCGAAACCGCCCAGGGGATGGAACCGGATGAAGCCGTTGTCATCCACCAATGTGGTGATGAATGCGATCTCATCCATGTGGGCGGCCACCATGACCTTTTTACTTTTCTTCCCTTTGATGAGAACGGTCATGTTGCCCATGTTGTCGACAGTGATGGCATCGGCAAACGGTTTCAGTTCGCGTTTTACGATTTCCCGGATGGGTTGTTCATGCCCGGGTGCGCCCGGTGTTTCGGTAATTTCCTTCAGCAGTTGAATATTCATCTCAAATGTGTTTTGGCTTAATCAACACGGCTCAGTTTCATCATGTTCGTGCGGCCTTTCTCGCCCAGCGGAATGCTGGCAATGTTAATGATGAGGTCCCCCTCATTCACGTAGCCGTGCTTTTTCAGGAAGTACTTGATATCGGCAATGGTATGGTCGGTGCTAATTTCTTTGTCATAAAAGAACCCTCGTACACCCCACACCAGGTTGAGCATGCTGAGGATGCCCGGATTATCCGTGAACACGAAAATGTTGGCATCAGGCCTGTGGCTGGATAATTTGAATGCCGTGTAACCCGAATGGGTCATACCTACGACAGCCTTTGCGCCTGTACGTTGCACCACCTTGCACGCGCTGTAGCAGATGCTGTCGGAAATGAACGTTTCGCTCTGATCATTCGAAGGCGGGTATTCGTGGTTATAGATATCCGAATTCTTTTCCACATGTGTGATGATCGATTGCATGGTTTCGATCACTTTAACGGGAAATTTCCCCACCGAAGTTTCTCCACTGAGCATGAGTGCATCGGCGCCATCCATGACTGAGTTCGCTACGTCACTTACTTCAGCCCTTGTGGGATGAATGTTCTGGATCATGCTTTCCATCATCTGCGTGGCGATGATGACCGGTCTGGAATGGCGAAGGCATTTGCGCACAATTTCTTTCTGGATCAGCGGTACTTCCCTGATGGGAATCTCCACACCCAGATCACCTCTGGCCACCATGATGGCATCGGTTGCCTTGATGATGTTGTCGATGTCTTCTATGGCTTCGGGCTTTTCTATTTTTGCCACCACCCGTGTTTTGCGGTTGTGGGAGGAGATGATGTGTTTCAGCTCAAGCACATCGCTGGCGGAGCGGACAAATGAAAGTCCGATCCATTGCACGTTCATCTTTAGTGCAAACTCAAGATCTTTCAGGTCTTTTTCCGTCAAACATGGCAGTGAGATCTTTGTGTTGGGCAGGTTCACACCCTTCTTGGGGTAGAGCTCGCCTCCGTGTAACACCCTTGCTTTTACCGTTTGTCCGTTTTTTTCGGTGATCTTCAGCAGGATCTTTCCATCGTCGATCATCACCGTTTCATCCACCTTCACATCCTTTACGAAAGAGGGGTATCGAACGCCGATACGTTCAGCGGTACCCACGATGTCATCCGTGGTCATTTCCAGTTCCCGGCCTTCCTGGAGCAACACCATTCCGTTCTCCACTTCGCCTATCCGCAGCTTGGGGCCCTGCAGGTCAGCAAGAATGGCGATGTAATAACCCATGTCTTCATTGATGGCGCGGATGTTTTTGATGATCTTTTCGTGTTCTTCATACGAACTGTGGGAGAAGTTGAGCCGGAATACATCCACACCGGCTTTTACCATTCCTTCCAATACTTCGCGACTGGAAGACGCTGGTCCAACAGTGGCAACGATTTTGGATTTACTTTGAATTTTTCTCATGATGTCAAATCAATAAATTTTGTGCAGATTTCAATTCATTCGGATCCAGTTGAAAAGCCATCTGCACGTTGGCGATCTGTTTCAGTTTACCGATGATCTCCCTGAATCTTTTTTCCGGCATGTGCCCTTTGACCATCAGGAAGTAATCTGCCTGTTTGGCTTCGGGCACAAGCATTCCCTTTGCATTTCGATTGCAAACGATGTGGTAGGTCACATGGTCTTCAGGATCATCAAATGTATAGAAAGAAAATGAATTCCCTTCCGATCTGGCACTGGGAAAGATTTCCAGGTCTTCCGTTCTTTCCAGTGTGAGGTTCAGTTCCCTGTTCACAGCCCAGCATAGACGGTAATCTTTAAGCGGGCTGCTGATACCGGCCAGAAGAAAATCAAAGTCATCATCCAGGGTCAGTATCTTTTTCTTGGCCATGTGGTTGTTGTTATTCCTTTGCCTCCAGTTTCTCGAGTGCCTGGTGGGCAGCGTCAAATTCGGCGGCTTTTTTGGATGTTGCGGTGGCGCTACCCATGACCTTTCCGGCCACGATGACCACCACATCAAACAGTTCCTTCCCGTCTTCAGTAACCTGTTTTTTGCTCCTGAATTGCACGGCACATTTTTCCCGTTGGCTCCATTCCAGTATGCGGCTTTTGGCATTTTTCTTCCAGTTGCCCATTTCTTCGGGGTGGATATATGTGGGTACCAATGCGTGAATAATTCCTTTGCAAGTTCGCTTATAACCCCTATCGATATAGAGCGCACCGATCAAGGCTTCAAATGCATTACCCGCCATGGAAGTGGATGGAAGATCGGAATCTGTTTCGTGGATTAACAATTCATGAATTCCCATTTCCAGTGCGATGCGGTTGAGGTTGTCTCGCTTCACCACCTGCGCCCGAATCTCGGTCAGTTCTCCTTCGGTCTTATCAGGAAAGATGGTGCACAGGTAGTCTGCAACCACCGCACCCAAGACCGCATCCCCTAAAAACTCAAGCCGTTCATTGCTTTGGGCACCGTTTCCCTGTTGCTGGCTGAACGATTTATGGGTCAGCGCCTGGTGATACAACGCCAGGTTACGGGGTTTTACGCGGAAAATAGATATAATGAATGTAGTGATAACTTTGGTCCTGGGGTCTCTATTGGAGAAAAGGACCAAGGTTCATTCGAATTTTTTAAAGATCACGGAGGCATTATGTCCTCCGAATCCGAATGTATTACTGAGCGCGGCATTGACCTCCCTTTCCTGGGGTTTGTGGAAAGTGAAATTCAGCCTGTTATCAAAGGCCGGGTCGTCGGTGAAGTGGTTGATGGTGGGAGGCACCATGTTGTTCTTGACCGCCAGGATGGATGCGATGGCTTCAATGGCACCGGCAGCGCCCAACAGGTGTCCGGTCATCGATTTGGTTGAACTGATGTTCAGCTTATACGCCTGGTCTCCGAAAACTTTTTCAATGGCGGCTACTTCCGCAATGTCTCCAAGAGGTGTGGATGTACCGTGTACGTTGATGTAATCAATCTGATCTGCTTGCATACCGGCATCTTCCAGGGCCTGCTTCATCACGTTGCTGGCACCCAAACCTTCGGGGTGCGGTGCAGTGATGTGATGCGCATCTGCCGTCATGCCGGCACCAACCAGTTCCGCGTAGATCTTCGCACCCCTTTTCAGGGCATGCTCCCTTTCTTCCAGGATTACACATCCGGCACCTTCACCGAGAACAAATCCGTCGCGGTCTAAATCAAAGGGGCGGGAAGCTGTTTGCGGACTGTCATTCCTTTCCGAAAGGGCATGCATCGCATTGAATCCGCCTACACCTGCCTCATTGATGGCCGCTTCGGAACCACCCGCTACAATGGCGATGGATCTGCCGGTACGGATGTATGTGAATGCATCGATCAACGCATTGGTTGAGGATGCACATGCAGACATGGTGGTGAAATTGGGACCACGGAATCCGTACCGCATGGAGATATGACCCGAAGCGATATCCGCAATCATTTTGGGGATGAAGAAGGGGTTGAACCGAGGTACACGGCCCCCTTCAACAAATCCGATACATTCATGAAGGAAGGTATCAATTCCGCCGATGCCGGATCCCCAGATCACGCCGATGCGGTCCTTGTCGAGACCGTCGGCGTTCAGACCGGCATCTTCCACTCCCTGTGCGGTGGCCGCCATGGCGTATTGCGAATAGGGGTCCAGGCGCTTCAGTTCCTTCCTGTCCACATAAGTGAGGGGATCAAATCCCTTCAATTCGCATGCGAACTGCGTACGGAACTTTGATGCGTCGAACCTGGAAATAGGCGCAGCTCCGCTCACCCCATTCAGTAAACCGTTCCAGTAATCCGAAACGGTGTTACCAAGAGGCGTGACGGCACCCAGGCCGGTTACCACTACCCGCTTTAACTCCATGAAAGGTCCTTTGGGAAAGGATTATTTTGCGTTCTGCTCGATATAGGAGATTGCCTCTCCAACGGTACCGATCTTCTCAGCCTGATCGTCGGGAATGGCAATGTTGAATTCCTTTTCGAATTCCATGATCAGTTCCACCGTATCCAAAGAATCTGCTCCCAGATCGTTGGTGAAGCTTGCTTCCGGTGTCACTTCGTTTTCGTCTACTCCCAGTTTGTCAACAATGATAGCTTTAACCCTAGATGCTACGTCAGACATAGCTACTCCTTTCTTTTTTGATTAGTGAAAAACAGGTGCAAATAAATGAATTTCTGGATTGATTATCAAAAATATTTTCTGACCCTGAAACCCCAATAAAAAAGGGCTTTCACAATATCTTCCTTATCTTTTGGCCATCTTTATCCGCCATATGGCAGAACCGTTTTAACAACCACATGCAAGAAAAAGCAAACCAATTGGAAGATCGCATCCTGGAGGTGTTTCGTTCCGCACCGCATCGCCATTTCAACTACAAGCAAATGGCCAAACAGTTGGGACTGATGAAAGCGCCCGATAGGAAAAGGCTGATGGGGTTGATGGAGAAGCTGACTGCAAAAGGTCTGTTGCAGGAAGAAAAGCGCGGTTCATTTTCACTCAAGCAAAAGCAGCAACGACTGGAAGGGGTGATTCAGATCATCACTTCGGGTGCCGCCTTTGTGATGATTTCAGATTCTTCCCAGGACATTTTCATCAAACAGCATCACATCGGGTCGGCGATGAACGGTGATACGGTGGAAGTGAAACTGCTGCCCAAAAAATCCGGTAAACGGCCCGAAGGCGAGGTGGTGAATGTGGTGAAAAGAGCGCGTGAAACGTTTGTGGGAACCATCACGGTCGAAAAAAAATCCGCCTTTCTCATACCGGATCAGGCACGGGGCATTCCTGATATCTTCATCCATCCGGACAAGTTGAACGGTGCAAAAGACGGCCAGAAAGCCCTGGTGAAGATCACCGAATGGCCCGACGCCATTCATGGTCCGGAAGGAGAAGTGACCGAAGTACTCGGCTACCCCGGTGACAAAACCGTTGAACAGCATTCGATCCTAGCAGAGTATGGTTTCCCGCTCGGCTTCGAACCGGAGGTGGAGAACGAAGCCAATGCCATACCAGATGTAATCACACCCGATGAGATTTCCAAGCGGAGGGATTTCCGCGGGGTCACCACGTTCACCATCGACCCCGTGGATGCAAAAGACTTCGACGATGCGCTTTCGATTCGACAGCTCGAGGATGGTAAATGGGAAGTGGGCATCCACATCGCCGACGTCTCTCATTATGTGCGCCCCGACAGCCATCTCGACCATGAAGCTTACCGCAGGGGTACCTCGGTGTACCTGGCCGATGCCGTGGTGCCAATGCTACCCGAACGCCTGTCGAACGGGATATGCTCGCTCAGACCCAACGAAGAAAAACTCTGTTTCTCTGCCGTATTCACGCTTGACGAAACCGCACGCATCCATGATGCGTGGGTGGGCAGAACCGTGATTTTGTCTGACCACCGTTTTACATACGAAGCGGCACAGGAGATCCTGGAAGGAGGGGAAGGCGCCTTTGCATCCGAACTGAAACAACTGGATACGCTGGCCAAAGTGCTACGCAAGATCCGGTTCTCAAATGGGGCCATCGCATTCCAAAGCATCGAAACACGGTTCCGGTTTGACGACCAGGGCAAGCCCGTGGAGGTTTACATCAAAGAATCCAAAGACAGCAACCAACTGATCGAAGAATTCATGCTGCTGGCCAACAAGCACGTGGCCGAACATGTAGGCAAAAAACTCCGGAAGCCCTTTGTGTATCGTACGCATGATTCACCGAAAGCCGAGAAACTGCAGATCTTTTCCAGTTTCATCTCCCGGTTCGGATATAAGATCGAAACCAACTCCAACCGCGCATTGTCCAATTCCCTCAACAAGCTGATGCAAGACATCAAGGGAAAAGGGGAGGAGAACATCATTGAACAACTCTCGATCCGGACCATGGAAAAGGCGATTTACACCACCGAGAACATTGGTCACTACGGACTGGCATTCGCATACTACTCCCATTTTACCAGCCCGATCCGGCGATACCCTGACATCATGGTGCACAGATTGCTGGCAGACTACGATGCCGGAAGAAAGTCTCCTGATGTGGAAGGTCTTGAAAGCAAGTGCAAACACGCATCGGAAATGGAGCGCAAGGCAACCAGCGCCGAAAGGGCTTCGATCAAATACATGCAGGTACACTTCCTGGCAGACAAAGTGGGGCAGTTCTACGAAGGAATCGTATCAGGCGTGACCGAATGGGGCCTGTTTGTGGAGATCATTGCCAACAAGTGCGAAGGACTGGTGCGCCTGCGTACGATGGATGATGACTACTACGTGTTCGACGAGGATAACTTTTGCGTGAAAGGCAGTCGCACCGGCAAACAGTACAGACTGGGTGATCGCGTAATGATTGTGGTGAAAAAAGCGGACCTGATCCGAAAACAACTCGATTTCGAACTGATCCCTTCCGAATATTAAATGAAACTCAGGCGGCTCATAAGGTCTTCCTTATAGGAACCACCGATGGGAATCACCTTCTTATCCTGACCGATGATCAGGTTGGAGTCTTCAATGACATCAATCTTGTCGATGTTCACGATAAAGGACCGATGCGCCCTGACAAAATTCTTGAGCGGCAACTTTTTCTGGATGTCCTTCATGGTAGAGTGAATGGTATATCGTTCCGTGACGGTGTTCACCACCACGTAATCCTTCAATGCTTCCACATACAGGATGTCTTCCACTTTCACTCGCTTCTGCCTGGAGTTGGATTTGATGAAAACGCTGTCGGAAGTAGCATTGCTGATGATAGCTGAATAGATATCACGTTCCTTGCGAACAGTAGAATCAAGCGAGTATTTGTGCAGCGCAATCTCCACCGTGGTTTTCAAGTCGATTTCTTTGAATGGCTTGATGATGTATCCGAAAGGTTCGGCATGCTTGGCCCTGTTGATGGTGCTTTCGTCAGCATAAGCGGTCAGAAAGATCACAGGAATATCCAGCTCCTTCCACATTTGTTTGGCGGCTTCGATGCCATCCATGTCTCCTTTCAACATGATGTCAACAAGCGCCAGATCCGGTTTTTTATCCCGTGCAGATTCCACCGCTTCTTCGCCGGAGGAAACCACGTCGGTTATTTTGTAACCGAGTTTGGACAGGCTGTTCTGAATGTCTTTTGCAACGATCTTTTCGTCTTCAACAATTAAAATGGAGGTATGTGCCATGGCCGGGTCTATACTAAAATCAACTTCCGCTTGGGAATCGTTAGGAATCGGTTTGTTTCATCTGATGCTGAAATACTATTTTGAATCGGCTGCCCTTTGGGGATGAACTCCAGGTAAGTTTGCCTCCCAACTGCTCTACGAGGGCAACGACCAATTGCAAACCAAGGCTTCTTGTCTTCTCTATCTCCAAACCTTTGGGGAGTCCCTTACCGTTGTCTTCTACGGTTAAGACTGCCTCATCACCCTGAATTTGCATTTTAATGTCAATCTTGCCACCAGCCTTGCCCTGGAAAGCGTACTTCAATGAATTTGAAAGCAACTCATGGACGATCAATCCACAGGGAATGGCGGTGTCCAAATTTAGAAACACATCACCTATCTGTTGGCCTATTTCGATGGAACTACCAACAACTCCATATGAACGAAACAAATTATCAGACAAACTTTGTATGTACTCGGCAAAGTTGATGTGCGACAAGTTCTTTGCCTGGTACAGACTTTCGTGGATATAAGCCATCGACTTGATCCTGTTCTGGCTTTCCCTGAGAATATTCAACGTTTTGGGGTCTTCCACATAGGACGACTGCAGGTTGAGTATGGATGAGATCACCTGCAGGTTGTTTTTCACCCTGTGGTGTACTTCTCTCAAAAGCACTTCTTTTTCCCTGAGCGATTCCTTGATCTGTTTTTCTGCATGCACCTGCTCAGTGATGTCTTCGAGATACACGGTAGCAAAATATCCCTTTTCATTTCTCCGAAGTGAACTTTTGTAAGACCAGAAAATCTCCTGGTTTTTTTGGTTCACCACCCGCACGACCCCCCTCGCAAACTTTTCCTTCCTCAGTATTTTCAGGTAATCATTGAATTCCTTTCGGTAAACAGAGGCAATAAAAGTTGCCGCTTTTTTTCCGATCAGTTCTTCCGATCCATATCCGATCCATGTTGCTGCCACAGCATTCACCGATCGGATCACGCCTTTCATGTCGTGAGTAAGAATGATAATCTGGCTGTTTTCTACCAGGTCCCTGTATTTTTTTTCGCTGGCCCTGAGTTCCTTTTCCTTCCGCTTCTCTTCGGTCACATCCCTGGCGACCGTTACCGAACCGAGTCTGTTTCCTTTGGCATCAAGCAACATCGACGTACTGATGAAAAGCGGAAATTCTTCTCCGTTTTTTCTTTTTCCCACGATCTCGAATTGTGCGAATTTATTTTTCCGCAGTTCGGTACCGACGTGGTTCACGGTGGGTTTCTTAGCCGACAGCAGACTGATATGTTTGCCAAGAATTTCCTTTTCAGAATAGCCGAAGACCTCTTCTGCACGCCTGTTGAATTTGGTGATATTGCGGTTTTCATCCAGCGCAACGATGGCATCTGCAGAACTGTTCACCATGTTTTCGATGTAGTTGCGGGAGTCGGCCAGTTCCTGTTCAACGCGGATTCTTTCTTCAATCTCACGTTGCAATTCCAGGTTGATCTCTTCCATTTTCTCGGCACGAATGCGTGCCTCTTCCGCCTCTTTCTGTTCAGTGATGTTCCTGGAAATACTGATTACATTCTTCATTTTCCCCTTGCTGATGAGATTGGGGATAAGGATGCTCTGGTACCAAAGCAACTTGCCACTGCCATCGGGCTTCTTGACCGCCGTTTCAAATGACACACTCTTTCCTGTTCTGAAGATTTCCGCCGTATGTTTTTTGGTGGGTTCAACATACGCGGGATCAGTAAAGCTGTAAGTCTTTTTCCCGATCACCTCTTCACGCCGGAAATGAGGAGAGGGGTTGTGGATGTCCTTGATCACACAATCCTTATCGATGATCAGAAACGTTTCATTCAGGTTTTTCAGAATGAGCGTCCAACGGTCTTCTTCCTTCTTCCTGGATTCCGCCTCATGGATGTGTTTGGTGATGTTGCTCATCCGGATCAACCACTGCCTGTTCTTGGGTTTACCGATGGCGTTCACCACCGTCATTATCCATGTTTTGCCTTTACCAGGCAACTTGAATCCATAGGTAGTTTTGAAAAATTTCTTTTTATTGACTTCCTGGGTAGCCGATTTAGCGAATTCTTCATTGGCCGATTTACCGATCCTTGGGATGCCTTTGCTGCGGGTTAATTTGGTGAGATCTTTATAACCGAACAACCGGATCGCTGCGCCATTGGCATGCCAGACCGCTAATGTTTTAGGGTCCATCAGCAAGAGTGCATCCTCGCAATCTTCAAATGCCAGGTTCAGCCACAGGTCTTTCTGCCCGGAAGGTGGTAACTTGGATTTCTTACTGGTCTTCATAGGCCGGCGTATCAGGTTTTACCTTTACCCCGTCAAACTTGACCTCCGCGCCATTGCGGTACTGTGTGAGCAGCAGTACGGATCCGTCTTCATTGTACTTGATCCATTTTCCTACTTTCTTGCCGTCGCGGTATTTGCCTTCTTCCTGCAAACGTTTGTTGGGGTAGTATGATTTATGCTTGCCCACGGGAATGCCCAACATGTAGGATCCTACAAACTTGAGTTCACCGTTCTTGTGAAAATGTTTCCACTCCCCGTCGCGTTGGCCATCTTTGTAGCTTCCTTCCTCCCGGTACTTTTCGAGTTCATAGAACCAGGGGCCTTCCTTGTAGCCGTCAATATAATCACCCTTTGTGATCACCGTACCGCTGTCGCTGTATTCCACGAAGGGGCCGTCTTCCTTGCCCCGCCGGAAGTTTTCCTCCCTCAGCAACTGGCCCGTTTTATAGTACCATTGCCATTTTTTGTTGGGCTGGCCATCCACATATTCGCCTTCCTGTTCAACTTGTCCGTTCTCATAATAATAGACCCATTTCCCAACTCTTTTCCCATCCTTGTAGGTGCCCTTGGCTTTCAGGGTTCCATCGGGATAGTTTTCCTCCCATGGTCCTTGTTTGATTCCACCCAGGTCCATGATGCCTTTTCCAAGCACCACTCCGTCGTTATACAGGGTGGAAGCCGTCACCACTCCGTTTTCATCGAATTCCTGAAAGACCCCGTCCGGCTGGCCTGATTCATTGTAAGTACCCCTCGCTTTAACGTGTGCGTTTTCATCGTATTCGAGGCGTACATCTTTTGTGGCCAGTTCTTCTGCATCCTTCACTTCCACACCCGCTTCATACTTTTTGATCTCAATCAGTTTTCCTTTGTTGGTAAAGGTCTTGTAATAACCATGAAGCAAGTCATCCTTGTAATCTGCTTCCCATTTCAGTTCACCGTTCTCATAAAAACCCTTCCACTTGCCCTGTTTCCTGCCCTGCTTGTCCTTTCGGTTGATTTTCTCCTGGCGCACCATGAATCCTTTCCGGTATGTCCAAAGGGTGATGATGGTGCTGTCTTTGTCAAACTCAAAGCCTGATCCATTTTCCTTGCCATTTTCAAAAGGGATGATTTTCTGGACTTCGCCGGTCTGAAAATAACTGATCGTTTCCCCTTCCTTGAGGTCATCCTTGTACATTTCCGACGTGGTTAACCGCCCTTTCGGATCATACATTTTCCGGATTCCACTTTTCTTTCCCAACTCATAGGTAACTTCCATCTGGATGCGGCCACTGTCGCTGTAAAACTTCCATACACCATCCAGTTGATGGTTTTTTCTGCTTCCTTCGGATACCAGTTGGCCATCCTCGTTGTAGTTTTTCCATACCCCTTCGGGCTGACCGTTCACCATCAAGCCTTCACTGGATACAATGCCATTGGGATGATAAAGCTTGGTATATCCGTTGGCGCCGCCCTGGGCCTGCACATATGCACAGCACCAAAGGACAAACAACAAGATGATATAAGCCTTCCGGATCATGGGGTTAAAGTCCTAATTTTTCTGAAATTTCCAACATCCTCAGGATGGAACCTTCCGCTTTTTTGCGAAGGTTCTCTTCGAGAACGATCTCAGGTTTTTCGTATTTCAAACATACATACACTTTCTCGAGTGTATTCAACTTCATGTGCGGACAATCATTACACGCACATGCATTGTCGGGTGGCGCAGGGATAAAGGTTTTACCCGGTGCCTCCTTGTGCATCTGGTGAAGGATCCCTGATTCGGTAGCTACGATGAATTCTTTTGCCTCATCCCGGATGGCATATTTCAGGAGACCTGTGGTGGAGCCTACGTAGTCGGCCAGTTCAAGAACAGCATCTTCACATTCGGGGTGGGCGATGAATTTGGCGTTGGGATGCTGGGCTTTCAATCCGATGATCTTTTCGAGGGAGAATATCTCGTGTACCATACAGCTTCCGTCCCATATCTTCATCTTGCGTCCCGACTTCTTTTGTAGCCATGCACCCAGGTTTTTATCAGGCGCAAAAATAATAGGCTGGTCTTCCGGGATGCTTTCGATGATCTGTAATGCGTTGGTGGATGTGCACACAATGTCCGTCAACGCCTTGATCTCGGCCGAACAATTCACATAAGACACCACCACGTGCCCAGGATGCTGGTCAACAAATTTCTTAAAAGCATCCGGCGGACACGAATCGGCAAGCGAACAACCTGCTTTCAAATCAGGGAGCAAAACTTTTTTACCCGGACTCAGGATCTTAGCGGTTTCAGCCATGAAATGAACACCGGCAAACAAAATGATATCCGCATCGGTTGCAGCAGCCTGCTGCGAAAGTCCGAGGCTGTCGCCCACATAATCGGCAATATCCTGGATGTCCGCATCCTGGTAATAGTGCGCCAGAATGATTGCATTCTTTTCTTTTTTCAGCCTGGCAATCTCTGCGAACAAATCCATTGTCGGATCCACTTCCACATCCAGGTACCCTTTTTCCTCAATCTGCGTATTCATAACTCGGCTTCGTTTCCAAACTTCCTTTTAACAGTATCAACAAACACTATTTAAATAATCTTTAATCTTTTGTAAATCTATGTTAATGTTATTAGCGTGTTGAAACCGTAAATAACTATTTACCTCGTGGTTTGCTTTTTGACTTTTTGAATATTACCTAACAAACCTTGGACTGATTGTTAAAATTAAAGAGCATGACAACAACTAATTAGCTCTTTATCCACAAGGTGTTCATAACAAAGTTATGGATAATTATCTGATCATTTTGGTACCTGCCCACACTTCGAAAATTGTTCATGTTTTACCTAAATGTTCCCTCTTTAAAATTTGTGAGGGAATGTGATTTTCATATTAGGTGCTCTTTACTGAACCACCAAATATTTTTTTTGTCAGAATTCAACAAGTTGTTGGCCATTGTTCAATAAGATGTGAACAACCCAAAACCACCCTGAATCTTGTTGTTGCATATTAAGGTCTGTCACCGGTCAGCCGTTGTCTTATCCCCCGGTTTCCATTATTTTTGCCTGAACCCTGTAAAGTCTTGCCTGTGAAAGTTGCGATAGGAAGTGATCATGCCGGCTTCAAACTGAAGCAGTATCTGGTGGATGTATTGAAAAGCAAAGGCATGGAGATCCTGGATGTGGGTCCCTTTTCAGAAGAACGTGTAGATTATCCTGATTTCGCTCACCCGGTGGCGGAAGCAGTGGAATCCGGAAAAGTAGACATGGGTCTGATCATGTGTGGCAGTGGGAATGGTATCAATATGGCAGCCAATAAGCATGCGGGGATCCGGTCGGCTTTGTGCTGGAATCCGGAAATAGCAAAACTGGCCCGTGAACACAATGATGCCAATGTGCTCGCCCTTCCGGCACGGTTCCTGACTGAAGAACAAGCCAGGGAAATACTCGAAGCATTTCTCGCTGCCAGATTTGAAGGTGGCCGACATGAAGAAAGAATACGTAAAATACCCCTTCATTCCTAAAAGAAAGTGTATGCGTAAACAACTTCTATTCTTGCCGGGAGTACTCCTGCTGGCATACGGATTACCTGCTCAAGCCGGACCCGGGCTGGATACCACGTCTGTGAAGTATGCCAATACCATTACGGTTGACGACATCAGTAAACACATGCATGTATTGGCATCAGATGAATTCGAAGGCCGTGAAACAGGAATGGAAGGGCAAAAGAAAGCAGCCAGGTATATTGCGCAGCAGTTCAACCGCATCGGTATTCCACCTTATAAAGATTCCACTTACTTTCAATCGTTTCCTTTGCTGCTACAGAAGCCTTCAGGAAGTACGGTAACCGTGGGAGGCAAAACCTTTGAGTTCCTGAAAGACTTTTACTACTTCCCGGGTGTGGAAGATCAGCAATGGACGGTACAGGATGTGCTTTTTTTGGGATATGGTATTGCAGAAGAAGATGGGTACAATGATTATAAAGGTCACGATGTAGCAGGTAAAGTACTCATGGTCATCAATGGTGAGCCGCTCGATAAGGATAGCAATTCGGTTGTAACCGGATCACCCAAGAAATCAATCTGGACTACCAACTATAGAACAAAAGGCAGAACCGCCTTGGAAAAAGAGGCAAAAGCCCAGTTTGTGGTGATGGAAGATGTGCAGAAGAACATCGCCCGCTTCCGCCACTATATTGAACAACCTTCCATGAAGCTGGATGTGGTATCCGAAGATGAAGATCCGAACCGGAAGCGTGTTCCTCAGATCTACATTTCTTGGGACCTGGCCAATGCCATTCTCAAACAGGGTGGAAGTAAGAAGGATATACAAGGTTATATTTCCGAGATCAGTAAAAAGAAAAAACCGGTTTCCTTTGATGCCCGGGTAGGTGTGGGATTGGATGTGAAAAAGGTGTCGGAAAAACTCATGTCCGAGAACGTGCTCGGCTATATAGAAGGAAGCGATAAGAAAGATGAACTGGTGATCGTGACCGCCCACTATGATCATATAGGAAAAGATGGAGATGAAATTTTCAACGGTGCCGATGATGATGCCTCCGGAACTACCGCCCTGTTGGAAATCGCCGAGGCATTTGAACGTGCGAAAAAGGAAGGGCACGGACCCAGAAGAAGTATATTGGTCATGACCGTTGCGGGCGAAGAAAAAGGCCTGCTGGGATCACAATGGTATTCTGAAAATCCCGTGTATCCGTTGAACCAGACTGTCGCAGACCTTAACATAGATATGATCGGAAGACAGGATGAAAAGTACAAGGACAATCCGGATTATATCTACCTCATCGGGTCCGACAAACTCAGCAGTGAGTTAAAAAAGATCAATGAGGAAAACAACCAGAAATACACCCAGCTCGAACTCGACTATACCTACGATGACCCCAATGATCCGAACCGGTACTACTACCGTTCAGATCATTATAACTTTGCCAAAAACAACATCCCCATCATCTTTTACTTCAACGGTACCCATGCGGATTATCACAAATCCACCGATACCGTAGAAAAAATCAATTTTAACAAGATGGAAAAGATCACGCGACTGGTGTTCCACACTTGCTGGGAGCTAGCCAACCGCAATGAACGCATCAAGCTGGATCCAAAGAAAGATTCCGAATAACCCCTACCTCCCCGACATGGACCAAAAGACCCTGGATAATTTTTTAAAGAAAAGCGAAAACAAAGCTTTTGACAAGGAACACCGACGCAAACTGGTGTTCAACATCACCCAGTACGACAATACGGTTGTCAAAGGAAAACAACAATTTTCCAACCTCGAGCTGGCCCGGCAACGCGCTGCATCCCGCAAGTTCAAGGCCATAGAAAACCTGGACAAGTACCTCATTGAGTTTGAAGCCAATTTCACCAGAAACGGCGGCAAGGTGATCTGGGCCCGCAATACGGAAGAAGCCCAACAGGAAATCCTGAAGATCCTGCAAAGCGTGAATGCCAAATCGTTGGTGAAATCCAAATCGATGATCACCGAAGAGATTCACCTGAACCATTTTCTGGAGCAACATGGCATCGAATCGGTGGAAACCGATCTGGGCGAATACATCGTTCAGATGGCAGGTGAAACGCCCTATCACATCGTTACGCCGGCCATGCACAAGTCGAAAGAAGATGTTGCCAAGTTGTTTCATGAGAAAGTAGGAACACCGCTCGACAGCACCCCGCAGGATATCACAGCGTATGTGAGAAAAGAACTGCGTGAAAAATACCAGCGTGCGGATGCCGGTATTTCGGGTGCCAACTTTCTGCTGGCAGACAGCGGCTCCATCGCCCTCACGGAAAATGAAGGCAATGCCTACCTGAGCGTGGGTTTCCCGAAAGTACACATCACTGTGGTGGGACTCGAAAAGATCCTGCCCTCCATGAACGACCTGGCATTGTTCTGGCCCCTACTGGCAACGCATGGCACCGGACAGAACATGACTGTATACAACCACATTGTGAGTGGCCCACGCAAGCATTCGGAAGTCGATGGTCCGGATGAAATGTACGTGGTGCTGTTGGACAACGGTCGCACTGAACTGTTGTCACATCATGAACAACGACAGGCCCTGCATTGCATCCGATGCGGCGCATGCCTGAATGCCTGCCCTATCTATCAAAGCATCGGAGGACATTCATACGGAACTACCTATAGTGGTCCCATCGGTTCGGTCATCACACCGCATTTTGACGGCATGGAAAAATACAGGCACCTGAGTTTTGCCTCGTCGCTTTGTGGCCGCTGTACCGAAGTATGCCCCGTGCGGATTGATGTGCACAAGCTCCTGATGCTGAACCGCCGTGACGTTTCAGTCGCTGATCAAGTGCCCAAAATGGAGAGCCGCATTGTGTATTTTTGGAAGAAAGCCATGCTGAACCGCAAGCTGATGGAGATGGGCGGATCAAGCATCAAGAACATGGCCATGAAGTACATGCTGAAAGGGTCCTGGGGCAAACATAGGGAGGTGCCGCGCATTGCACCCAAATCATTCAGCCGCCTCTGGCGCGAGAAAAAAGGAATGTTCTAAGGGGTGCCCTGCGCCAGCAGTTCCTGCAACATCGCATCCGTTTTTTCTTTGTAATCCATATAATGGATCCCTGTGCCGGGCCCTGAAAAACCGGTATGAATCTCGTGTACTCGTCCATCACGTGCAACCACAATGGCGGTCGGAAAAGCCATCACACGATTGATCATCGGAAGCGCTGCTGAAGCCGCATTCTTGTCGGCCGTACCCGCGATCAGAAACCGGTAAGGTATGGAAAGCCGCTCGCGGATGCGGTTTACATTTCTGACCGCTTTTTCGAATTCATCCGTGCGTTCGAAACACAATGCCACCACTTCCAGGCCCCGGTCGTGGTAGCGTTCGTACATTTCTTTCAGAAATTTTGATTCATCAATGCAGTTGGGGCACCAGGATCCCATCAACTGCACAATTACCACTTTGTTTTGAAATGCAGGATCCGACATGGATACCAGATGTCCCTCCAGGTCGGGGAATGTAAAAGCAAGCCTGTCGTAGCCTTCCTTCAGGTACGTCAGGCTGTCGGCATTACCTAATTGAAAGGTATCATCGCGAACCGCTTTCCAGGTTTCCTTGGAATGAATGCCTGACCAATAGGTTCCGGAAAGTGAACCATCCTTTTCAAGCCGGCACGCGAACAGGAATGCGTGCGCCCCATCAAACCGGGAGAGTGTGAAACCGCTATCGGTGGCTTCACCTGTCAGGTAACGGTAATCGCCGGTCTCGGTCAGGAATGTACCGGAAAGGGTTCCGCCCGATTGCTGAAATTCTCCGATTGCATTGTAAGCATCGGGAGCCGTTTCATTGAAGACCACTTTCCATCGTCCCGTATAATCTGCATGAGGGAGTGGTTTGATTTCTTCTTTCTGAACCAGGGTGGCCCTGAACGGCAGAATGTAGTCTTTGCCACGCGACAGGTTGTACCACCTTCCATTCAGGCCGGCTTCACCCTCTTTTCGTTTTCCCCTGATTTCCGAATCATACAAGGGCAATCGGATGAAAAATGAGTCCGGCATGAGTTTAACTTCATCCACACGGATGACTTCCTCCCCGAAGCGCAGCTCGATCAATGTGTCGGGTTGCAGGTGCAGTTGGAAAGGAAAAGGAAGCCAAACGCCTTTTTCGACTTCCACGCCCGCTTCCCATGAACTGTCACCGGACAGGTGAAATTCATGTCCGGTTTCATTACATCTTGTGAACAGAACAACACTTAGGATTCCTATGACGGATGTGGAAAACCTCATTGGAATGTGGCATCAATCATGTAGTGAGAAGGGTCGAGTCCGGGCACCTGTCGCTCCCCCTCCATGTGGTAACCGGATCCGGGGGTATAGGACAGTTCGCGTTTGAGGGAGTATAAGTTGCTGGAGGTGATGAGTTCGATACGGATGCTGGTTACCTGGTTGTTCTCAAAAGTGATCGAGACCTCGCGCACTTTGGTATCATTGTCTTTCGCATGGTAGGAAATGATCAGGTTTCCGGAGGTCCCTGAACTATCGGTTCTGTAGGCATCGCGAAGCGCCGGCACGTTCAGGTCGCATTCGGTGAATACATGGAATTCGAGTTTCCAGTTGATATTAAGTTCCTGTTCCGATTCCGTTCGATCATCCAATGTAATGCGTTTGTTCACCTTTTGCTGTGTGGAGGTGAGATGTGCTATTTCTGCATTGAAATAGGCAGGAATATCAAAGAAAGGTTTGGCACCGGAATCAGGTTCCTTCACCTGGATACATGACGTCAAACACATCACTGAAATAAGGATGAGCATAAGCGTCATTCGATGAATCGGGAATCGAAGCATGGCTGAAAATCAGCTGTAAATTTATAATTTGCCGGCTAATTCCGCAGTTCGGGACAGCACACATGATTCAACTTGCCATTTTCGCTTCAGGATCCGGGACCAATGCCGAACGCATCATGCAGCATTTTCAGTCGCATGACGCGATACGGGTGGCGCTGGTATTATCAAACAATTCCGATGCATATGTTTTGCAACGCGCGGCCAAATTCAATGTGCCTTCGGTGGTTTTCAACCGCACGGCGTTGAACCATGGTGACGTACTTCAAACACTGAAGGAACACAAGATTGATTTCCTGGTGCTGGCCGGTTTCATGTGGCTGGTGCCGGCTGACCTGGTCAGGGCGTATGAGGGGCGGATTGTGAACATTCACCCTGCCTTGCTGCCCAAATAC
Source organism: Flavobacteriales bacterium (assembly GCA_020635855.1). Classification (NCBI taxonomy): domain Bacteria; kingdom Pseudomonadati; phylum Bacteroidota; class Flavobacteriia; order Flavobacteriales; species Flavobacteriales bacterium. The sequence goes on from JACJYZ010000004.1 coordinate 672,151, forward strand.
GGTGGCAAAGGCATGTATGGTGATCATGTGCATGAGGCCGTGGTGGCTGCGGGTGAAAAGCAGACCGGAATCACCATCCATCGGGTGAACGAGCGGTATGATGAAGGGGCTATCCTCTTCCAGGCATCGGTAGAAGTATTGCCGGAGGATACACCCGCGGAAGTGGCGCGCAAGGTGCATGAACTGGAATACCGGTATTACCCGGAATGGATTGAAAAAGCGGTGGTATCCGGTCTTCCGTCCTGAAAAAACAACAAGATTTGGCAGAGATAATCATATATACAGATGGTGCGGCACGAGGGAATCCAGGCCCGGGAGGTTATGGCATCGTGATGATGAGCGGCAAGCACCGGAAAGAACTTTCGCAGGGGTATCGCCATACCACCAACAACCGCATGGAGTTGCTGAGTGTGATTGTTGCACTTGAAAGCCTGAAACAGCAGGACCACCAGGTGACGGTATTCTCCGATTCCAAATATGTGGTGGACGCCATTCAGAAGGGTTGGTTATTCGATTGGTTCAAGAAGGGATTCAAAGGAAAGAAGAACGTGGATTTGTGGATGCGCTTCCTGAAGATCTACAAAAAACATCGCGTGACTTTCCGGTGGGTGAAAGGCCATGCCGACAATCCGTTCAATGAGCGGTGTGATGAACTTGCCGTGGAAGCTGCCGAAAGCGGGCGACTGCTACGCGACGAAGGATACGAAGCTTCAGAGGAAGGATTATTTCCCGGAGCTAGCCGCTCTGAAGGCATCTAGTTCACGTGTGATGTAGGCGGCCAGCAACTTATGTGGTTCGCTTTTCTCACATCCTTCAAGGATATCCACAATTCTTTTCTTCTGTGCACTGGTCACATCCAGGTCTTTCTTGATGAACACATCCGAAGCGTTATTGTCACCGCCGGAAGTGGCTGAGGCGAGTTCCTGTTTCAGATAGTTTTCCTGGTGGTAATAGCGGACCAGAAGCCGGATCAAACCGTCGAGTGCGGCATAGCGCACCTGCCATTGGTTTTCATCGCGCGCACCTTGTTGCATGATGTCAAGTCCCGACCCAACTACTTCGTCCGGCTGCTTCTCCAGGTAGTTGCCATATGAGTCGTAGAACCCGTACCTGGAGTACCCAGAGATAAAGGGATAAATCTGCTGGAAGTAATCGTTCTTGTTTTTCACACCGTATTTGCCGTACATCTCGGCGATGGTCAGCTGAACATTTTCGTTCTTCACCGTTTCATAGGGAGAGGTGTACTTCTCACATTGGGTTGAATCCATGTTGCACAATGCGGTAAGCGCAGTGGAAAGTACCTCGTAGGAAGAGTCGTTCAGGGCCGTTTGCATCAAACCCTTCACACCGTTGTCCGTCGGATATAGTTTGGCTAGGTTACGCATTGCGGATGCACGCAGGTCGGTTGAGTTGCCGTGTTGTGCCATATCTTCCAGTTGTTGGCGGAAGGCAAGGCTGTCATCCAGCTCCATTTTTGATAAAGCATTGAGTGCTTTTCGGGCAATGGATGCCTGTTTATCTTTCATGGCTTCCGTAAGCAGCGCACGATTTTCAGGGGTGTCGTTTTCGGCGAGTGCTTCCACGGCTTCCAGGCGATCCATGAACAGCGGTCCGTTAATATACAGGTACCGCCATTCCGCATCATCCTTCACATCTTTCTTGTCACAAAGCAACATCTTTTCCGCATCCACATTCACCACATAGGGTTTCTCCGGCAGATCGAACACAAATTTTTCGCTGGATTTTTCAGCGGTGATGGCGTGGCGCACCACTTGTCCGTCGGCCTGGTAGATGTCTACTTGCATCGGTAGCTTAAAGTACCGGGTGCTGTCGGGATTCTGGGTTTGTTCAACGTAAACGATCTCCTGGTGAAGTGTGTCGTTATAGTAGCTGTGGAATGTAAGCCTGGGATGACCTTTATCCAGGAACCACTGGTTGAAGAACCAGTTCAGGTCTTCGCCCGTTACGGCTTCGAATGCCATCCTCAGGTTGTGGATCTCGGCATTCTGAAATTTGTTGTCTTCAAGGTATTTCCTGAGGGAAGCGTAGAATGCCTCATCACCCACGTATTTGCGAAGCATGTGCAACACCCGGCCTCCTTTCTGGTAGGAGTGTCCGTCGAACATGTCTTCCCTGTCGTCATAATAGAACCGGATCAGGTCCACCTGTTTGTAAGTGGCTTCTCCGAGGTAGTTCAAGAGGTCTTCGTTGAGGTGCTCATCGGCTTTCTCCCTCCCGTATTTGTGTTCCATCCACATATACTCACCGTAGGTGGCGAACGACTCATTCAGGGGCAGGTTCGACCATGACTCGCAGGTTACCAGGTCGCCGAACCAGTGGTGAAACAGTTCGTGTGCGATCACATCCTCGTTGTCATCGTCGATCATCTCGCGGCGGGTGCGCTGCAGGAATTCTCCGTGTACAACGGCGGTTGTGTTTTCCATTGCACCGGAAACGAAGTCGCGCACGATGATCTGTGAGAACTTTTCCCAGGCATAGGGTATACCCAGTACGTTCGAATAAAACTCCAGCATTTCAGGCGTGTTGCCGAAAATATCGCGGGCGTAGGGTTCGTATGCATGTTCGAGGTAGTAATCCACCGCAATGTTTTTCCACTTGTCGTGTACCACCGCAAAGTCACCCACGGCTACCATGGCGAGGTAAGGTGAGTGGGGCAGGGTTTGTTTCCAGGTATCGGTGCGGGTACCGTCGCCATTGTTCTTCTGTGAGATCAGCAATCCATTCGACAGGGTCACATATTGTGTGTCTACTGTGAGGCGGATCTGTTGGGTCATCTTGTCGTTGGGCGAGTCGTACGTGGGGAACCACCTGGAGTTGGCCTGGGTTTCACCCTGCGACCAGATCTGTTTGGGTTTGTTGAGTTCTTCCCCGGTGGGATTGATGAAGTACAGTCCTTTGTCGGATGTGATGGCGTCACTGCCACCTGATTCTCCTTCATTGGGTTTGGCTGTGTAATCAATAGCCACGACATAGGTCTCATCCCGTGTATAGGTTTTGCTCAGGGCGATAGAGATCTGCTTTCCATCGTACCGGTATTTGAGCGGTGTGTGATTGCCGTTGCTGACCATGTCAACGGCATGCAGGTCGAAATTCTGGGCATCCAGTACCAGGGTATCTTCCGGATAGAAATGGGGCTTGGCAGTGATTTCCGCTTTTCCGAGTACCCATTGGTTTTGCCAGTCGAACTTCAGGTCCAGGTTGGTGTTGGTGATGTCGGTATAGCGGGTGCGGCTGGGCTGGTACATCAGGGGTGTTACAATGGCAGGTTCAAGTTGAACAGTGGGTGCGGCAATGTCAGGGGTGGCTGCAATTTTGTGCCCCGGTTTACAGGCCGGTAAAAAAGCGATTAAACAAGCGGGGGCTAGGAGAAGAAGGGCGCGGGATGTCATCATCATGGTGGTCAAATATGACCAAAAAAGGTCTAATTTCAAATGGCGGTCATGGGAATCTGTTATCTTTGCTTCCATGTCGGAGTACCACATAAACGTAAACTGTAAAAAAAGTTTCAAAGTGAGTCTGGATCAGGATTCAGGCTGGAACGGCCAGTTGGATGGCAAGCCGTTTTCGCTGGATGTGGTGAAAGAAGCTGACGGAAACTGGCATGTGATCCGTGGGCATCGTTCTTACCGGGTGGACCTGCTTGAAGCGGTTCCTGCCGACAAATCCTTTGTTTTTCTGATCAATGGCCAAAAGCATACGGTTAAAGTAGACGATCGTTTTGACCAGTTGTTGCATTCGATGGGACTCGATGCGCACCTGGCCGCCAAGGTCGATGCGGTAAAAGCACCGATGCCGGGCAAGGTATTGAAGGTGCAGGTTCAGGAAGGCCAGGAAGTTGCCGAAGGAGATGCATTGCTTGTTCTGGAAGCGATGAAGATGGAGAACGTGATCAAATCGCCCGCCACCTCCACCGTGAAAAAAATACACGTGGAAGCAGGCGCAACGGTTGAAAAAAACCAGCTGCTCATCAGCTTCTGATCATCCGACGATTCTTTGAAATCCCCACCCCGTAGCACTTGCCACCCTGTAGCAGTTGCTACAGGGCCATCATCTAAACCCAAAACATCCCATTACCATGAAACACATACCTTATTATTCGCTATTCCTGTTTGCAGGAACCCTCCTTTTGTCTGCATGCGGTGGATCCGAAACGGAAGCCCCTGCAGAAGAAACCCCTGCAGCTGAAGCGCCGGCACCTGCGCCCACATGCAAGTACAGTTACGACAACAGCACCACCAAGGCTTACTGGACAGCCTATAAACACACCGATAAGGTGGAAGTCAAGGGCACGTTCGACAGCCTGGAAGTGGTGCAGGCGGCCATCACCGACCAGCCGCAGGATCTGCTGAACGGCGCTACGTTTTCGATTTTCACCGGCAGTGTGAACTCATCCGATGCCACCCGCGACCAGAAGATCGTGAACTTCTTTTTCGGAAAGATGACCGGCGGCGAGGTGCTCACGGGCAGCCTGAGTGATGTGAACGGTTCGGCCGATAGCGGCACCGTGTCCGTTTCCCTGATGATGAACGGCGTTGAGAACAAGCTGGAAGGCCATTATGCGATCGAAGGAGAAGAACTGTCGTTGCGTGCCGATTTCGATTTCAACAATTGGAACGCACAGGCGTCCCTGGACGCTTTGCAAAAGGCGTGTGCCGAAAAGCACACGGGCAAAGACGGGGTAACCAAGTTCTGGCCGGAAGGCAAGATACTCATCCGCACCACCATCAAAAAGGAATGCGATACGGCTAGCTAAGACCGGCATCTCCGATTCAACAAAAAACCCACCTCCGGAAAGAGGTGGGTTTTTTGTTAGGCAGATGATAAGGAATCAACTTTCCACCAGGTCGATGTCGAATTGTACCAGCTGAACAAAATCACTCAGTCGGTTGTCCAACTCCTTGTCTGAAATGTTTACCAGGCGTTCGGTGCCGAATTTCTCCACGCAGAAGGAGGCCATGGCCGAACCGTGAATGACGGCCCGTTTCATGTTTTCAAAGTCAATGGCGTTGCGGCTGGCAAGGAAACCGGTGAAGCCGCCGGCGAATGTATCACCTGCGCCGGTGGGGTCGTACACTTCCTCCAGGGGCAGGGCGGGCGCGAAGAACACCTGTTTCCCGTGGAACAGGAGGGCGCCGTGTTCGCCTTTCTTGATGATGAGGTATTTCGGGCCCATTTCCATGATCTGCTGGGCTGCTTTCACAAGTGAGTAATCTCCGGCCAGCTGACGGGCTTCTTCGTCGTTGATGGAGAGCACGTCCACCATTGCCATGGTTTTGCGGAGCTCGTCCATGGCCACATCCATCCAGAAATTCATGGTGTCCATCACGATGAGCTTCGGGCGCACGGGCAACTGTTCGAGCACCTGGCGTTGCACGTTGGGGGCCAGGTTGCCCAGCATCACGAAGTCGGGCCGTTTGTAGTCATCCGGAAGAATGGGGTTGAACGTTTCCAATACATTGAGCTCGGTTACGAGGGTATCGCGGGAATTCATGTCGTTGTGGTAGCGACCTGACCAGAAGAAGGATTTCTCGCCTTTGCGAATTTCAAGTCCGTCCAGGTTGATGCCGCGTTTGGTGAGCATGTCCATGCCCGATTGGGGGAAGTCGTCGCCCACCACGGAAACGAGGTTGATATTTTGTGTGAAGTAGGAAGCTGAAAGCCCTATGTAGGTGGCGGCACCGCCTATGATGCGGTCGGTTTTCCCGAAGGGGGTTTCAATGGCGTCGAATGCTACGGTTCCGATAACTAATAGACTCATGGAGTTGTTTTGGGTTTTGGGTTTGCAATCGGTGCGAAGATAGGAATGATCAGCATACTATGTAGAGCAACAGCATACAGCAAGGGCATACACCCCTCCTTCGCCGAGGCTACGGCGGGCAAGCATACCGTAAGAAGCTTCTTGCATAATTGATCGGTATGGCGTAATATTGCACTCCCTAAAAAGGGAAAACATTCCTCCTTAGCTCAGTTGGTTAGAGCATCTGACTGTTAATCAGAGGGTCGCTGGTTCAAGTCCAGCAGGGGGAGCAAGACAGCAAGAGTGTGAGATCAGAGCGCGTAGGTGCTTTACTCTCACAACTCACCCTGGAACTCAAAACTGAAAAAAACCCTGCTTCGAAAGAGGTGGGGTTTTTTGTTTTCCTGACCTGGTATAGAAGAAACCGTTGATGGAAGCGATTTTTTTAACCACATAGGCACATAAGTCACAATAGAAAAACTATGTGTGCTATGTGCCTATGTGGTTAAAATATTTTTATTCCTCTATGCTCTCCGGCCCCCATAATATCCTGCTTTTCTCAACATACCATCTTTTCTTGTGGTATTCATTGTATTGTTCATGTCATTAATTATCTAATAAAAATAAGGTTGATTCACGGACAATTTTCGATCGTATACCTCGACCATATAAGCTATAAACAGTAGATATACACTTATAATTCAATTCCAATCCTACCGTATTTAACCTATGTATTTTTAGTGCGTAGGTGATTTGATCTAACATCTAATCCGGATTCAGAATGGGGGTAACTTATCCCAAATGCCGCTTCCACCCAAGTATTCACAGGGCCCTTGAAAAATAAGGAAAAAATGACTTTTTAACTGAATCTTTTTCGAGTGAAAAAGGTACAAGGCAACCACAAGTTCATAAGGTGCTTTCAGGGAAAATATCTCAAGAAAACAATTAATATAAAACGTTATGATGAATGTAAAAATAATAAAACTAAGCGCCCTACTCATCCTTATTGGTTCCGGCGGTACATACGCCCAGGATGCCACACTGGCAACGGGCGGAGATGCCACCGGGGCGGGTGGCAGTGTAAGCTACTCGGTTGGCCAGGTATCTTACACACACCCGGTAGGTTCATCTGGAACTGTAGCGGAAGGGGTACAGCAGCCCTATGAAATCTTCATTTATACGGGCACGGATGTCAAAAACATCCAGTTGGGCCTTTCGGCATATCCCAACCCTGCCACCAACTACCTGATGTTGGATGTATCTGACACAGATCCCTCCACTTTGAATTTTCAGTTGTTGAACCTGGAAGGAAGGCTACTGGAAAGCGATCAGCTGGAAAACCCGCATACAACCATTGAGTTGAACCATTTCCCCCCGGGGACTTATTTCCTGAAGGTTTCCGACAAGGACAAAGCGGTTAAAACATTCAAAATTGTCAAGAATCAATAAACCCCTTTTTGATATCACTTATATAAATGCATATGTCATGAACAAAATAGCTACTACTATCTGTGCCCTTGCAATCTCCTTAAGCGCGTTTGCGCAGGCACCTGAAAAAATGAGCTACCAGGCGGTAATCCGGGATGCCGGAAACGTGCTGGTGACCAACCAGAATGTGGGTATGCAAATAAGCATTTTGCAGGGGGCTCCGAATGGTACGCCCGTGTATGTGGAGACCCAAATGCCCATGAGCAACCTCAACGGTTTGGTAACCATTGAAATCGGTGCAGGATCCGTTGTTTCCGGTGCTTTCAATACCATCGACTGGAGCAATGGCCCCTACTTCATTAAAACAGAAACAGACCCGGTGGGAGGTACCTCGTACTCCATCATGGGAACAAGTGAACTGTTAAGTGTACCCTATGCCCTGCATGCAAAGACGGCCGAAAGCATTTCCGGTACAATTCCCGAATTGGATCCCGTGTTCATGAATTCCATCGTAGGAAGCATCACTACAATGGATACAGCCAATTGGAATCACCATACCATTGATACAGATACCCATCTCACCGAATCGGAAGTGGATGCCTTTGTGAGCAACAACGGTTACCTGACTTCTGAAGTGGATGGTTCTGTGACCAATGAAATCCAAAGCTTGAGCCTCAGCAATGACACCTTATACCTGAGTGGTGGTGGATCTGTGAAGTTGCCAGCCGGATTTGACGGCGACTTTACCAACCTGAGTAACATTCCCTCCGGCTTGTCGGATGGTGATGACGACACCCATCTGACGGAATCGGAAGTGGATGCCTTTGTGAGCAACAACGGCTACCTGACTTCTGAAGTGGATGGTTCTGTGACCAATGAAATCCAAAGCTTGAGCCTCAGCAATGACACACTGTACCTGAGTGATGGCGGATCTGTGAAGTTACCTGCCGGTTTTGATGGCGACTTCACCAACCTGAGCAACATTCCCTCCGGCTTGTCGGATGGTGATGACGACACCCATCTGACGGAATCGGAAGTGGATGCCTTTGTGAGCAACAACGGTTACCTGACTTCTGAAGTGGATGGTTCTGTAACCAATGAAATCCAAACCATTTCCCGTTCGGGCACAACGGTTACCCTGAGCAATGGTGGCGGAAGCTTTACCGACAGTGTGAATGTGTATACTGCGGGTACCGGAATAGACATTACGAACAATGTGGTAAGCGCAACGGCATCGTCAAAAAACATACTCTATCTTACTGCGGATTCAGTTTTGACATCATCCGATGACATGCTTGTTTTCATTGACGGCGCCTATAAAGTAACCATGCCTGCCTCACCTGCCAACGGACAGGAAATTGTCTTGTGTACCAAGAATGGCAGTGCAAGCATCGATGCAAATACCGGACGTGTGTTTCAAATTGCATTGACAACATTCGCTTCTTTGACCTTTACAACGGGAAGTACAAACATGTATCGCTGCATTTACAGCAGTGACCTGGATACCTGGTTCATCCTGTATACCTAAACTTGAGATCACAGGAAAGAAGATTCCCTGAAGATCTATAGAAAAAAAAAGCCCGGCTTCCAATCGAAGCCGGGCTTTTTTGCTCTTACAGTACGCAGTTGCTCGTGCTCTATTGGATCACCAGTTTCTTCGTCGTGAGAATTTCATTCTCCGTGTAGATCTGTACGAAGTACATGCCTTTGCTCAGCTGGCCAGTCGATGGAGCCTTCGCATTTCCGGCTGACAAGGTTCTCACCAGTTGTCCGGTGGCGCTGGTGTAGATGTTGATGGTGGCTTTCCGGTTGGCCGCGTCGGTGTTCTCATAATACAACACGTCGTGGGCTGGATTCGGGTAGAGTTTCAGGAAATCTTCGTGTGCCGTTCCGTCGATCCCTACATTGCAAACGTCTACGTCGATCTTGCTCCTCGGACCGGTACAACCCGGTTTCTCCACTTCAAAATCATAGAAGTAATAGTAGTAACCCTGGTCGGTGTAGTTGTTACCTGTGAGCGAGATCACCCCGCCTATGTCGTAGGGATACGTGGCACCGTCGGTGTTGCGGTAGAGGTCCACCAGCGTGCCTGTCACTTTCAGGTAGTAGCCGGTTCCCACGGTTACGGAAAGTCAAGGGTGACGCGCTGGCCGCCGTCGGCCAGGTTCACGTCTTTGGTCTGCAGCACGTTGCCGCCGTCTCCATCCAACAGTTCGATGGTACGGGTTCCTGCGCCTGTGGCATCCACATATACAGATTTGATGGTGGCATCCGACAGCACATCCGGTGAAGATGCCGCGGGTGTCATTGGTGCCGAAGTAACCACCTCCGCCAACGGATGCAGGCGTTTTCGGACCGCCGTTCACGGGAGGATCCGCTTTGGTTTCCTCCACCCAGAATGAGGTAGGACCGTTCACCGTCGGCGAGTAGGTGCTACCTGAATGAAGCAGGGTTCCGCCTGTGGCTGCATCATACCAGTTGAAGGTGTTTCCACCACCGGTTGCAGTCATCATCAGGTTGCCCGGTCATCGCAATCGTGCGTGGCGGTGGGGGCTTCGAGTACCGTAACAACAACGGTCTCGGTGGTGTTATCGGAACCGTTCTGGTTGGTAACGGTCAGCTTCACGGTGTACGTTCCGGACTTGGAATAGGTGTGTGTATGGTAGATGTGGTGTTGTCACCGAAATCCCACAACACGGCATCCACAGTGTTTTTACGCTTGCATCAAAGGTGTATGTGTTGCAGTTCGGGTTAATGTTCACCGAGAGAATTTCGGGCGGATTGTTGTTGTTGCCCGGAGGGAAAGATCCCGACATTTCGTAGTATCCCAGCGAACCATAATCGGAGTAGCCGGTGGTGCTTGGGTTTCCGGCACCCACGCCGTCAATCTCAATGTAGTATGTTCCGGCCTGTACGGTGGTGGAAATGCTGGCATCAAGTCCGGTGGGGTCTGACTTCACCACTTCGGTGCCATTCTCATTCAGGAGTCGGGCCTGGATGTCGAGGTCGGGTGCGCTGTAGTGTACGCCACTCATGCCACTCTGGAAATCGATCTTTACAGATCCTCCGGAAGTGGTGAACTCGAAGTAATCCTTATCGGTTGTTTTTTCGATGATGCCGTTGTATTTGGCCGGGTCGATGGTGCCGGAAGCTTCATCGATGAGGGTTGCTGTTGCTGTGGTGTTACCGTGGTCGTCGGTTCTGTAGCCGACATCGTTTTTGCTGTTGGTGATGATGGAGAGGTCATCTTCAAAATTATTCGCACCGCTGTATTCTCCTTTGCTGAACTGAACGATGGGCAGGTAGTAACCGTTGCCCATGATCACGGAGTAGTCGCCGTGACCTTCCCAGTATTCGCCGTCACCGCCGCCGCCGTCGTGCATCAGGTTGAAGGAGTGACCGCATTCGTGGGAACCCACTTCGGCTGCTGATTTGTCTCCCGTCAGGAATGCAAGCGCCGGTGAGTTGTTGTCGCCGTCGTTGAAGGCGTTGTAGAAGTAGGTACCGCCACCGCCAGAGCCGGCGGGTTGGGTGGAGGTCCACACGCACATGATTCTTCTGTAGCGGTTGGCTGCATCGTAGGTTGCGCGGTCTGTGGTTACATTGATGTCAAAGGGGCGATAGTCTTCAGACATGACGGTCCAGATGTCCTTGATCTTTGCATCAGAGAAACCTAGGGGTTGTGCATACCAGGCAGATCCGTTGGCCCAACGACCTCCGGAGGCGATGTTCTCTCCATCGAAGTCAAGGTAGATGACGCCCCTTGCGCCCGGTTTGCTGCTGTAGGAGGGTGGCGCCGGTGATACGGGAGAGCCGTCGTATTTGGCATCTGCGGCTTTTCTTTCGGCTTCCGGAGTATGGTCTTCGGCAGCGCCCACGCACATGAAGTCACTCACCTTGGCCGGCTTGATGAAAACGTCGCCGATCTCATCGCTGTAGATCTTGTAGGCTTCCTTTGCATCAAAGAAGATGATGTGACCTTGCAGGCCGTTGCGAGTGCCACTGTAGAAAAACGTGCCTGACTTGGCACCTTCCAGGATCTCTCCTACCACACGATACTCGTTCTCTTTGTTGCCGTCGAAGTTGATCTTCAGGGTGAATTCCTTTTCTCCCACCTTCAGGGTAGGGGTGGCAGATCCTTTTTTACCTGCCTTGCTGTAGGTGCCGGTAAACTCCTTCATGGTTCCCATCCTGTAGCTTGTTGCTTGCTGCGCATGTGCCGAGCCAAGCAGGAAGAAACTGCAGCACAATGCCATCACCGATCGTTTAAGTGCGTCCATAGTCGTAGAATTGGTTAGTTATTCATGTTAAAAACCATCGGAACATTTGTTCCATGAAATACAAGAATGCTTAAGATTACTGGCGTCGCAATGGGAGCAAGTAACGACTGAATCTTGCACACAGACTATCGCCCTTGCATCTTCAGCAAGGTCTTCAAGCCTTCATTAAAAATTAAACTTAGAATAGTTTAAACGCCAGATACGAAATGTACTAAAGAGAGGTCGCCGAAGCAAAACAAAATTTAATTCTTATTAGCCACTTGTTTGTTCTTGTATTCAGTATAAAATACTTTTTGTCAATACTTTAGTATATACGAATTTGACAATATTTAGCGACCCATTTAAAGTTGATGGTCATTTGGCTACCAATAATAAAGGTGCTTTTTTGCAATGGAGCGGAAGATTTTTTCTGCGTGGTTTTATGGAAATTATATTTGAGCCGACCCTTTTTCACAGATAGGGCTAATATCACCTATTGCATTTGCGTTCCGCTTTAATTACTTTTATTATGTTGTGTGCATCAAGGGTCACGGGCAGAGTGGCTTTAAGCAACATCCCAAATTGTTGTTTAACCCAATAAACCCGTAATCGTTATGAGAAACAATCTGAAATTATTCCTGACCGCATGTCTATTGGTCACAGCGACCTTATTGTCGTCGTGTCGCAAAGATTCGGTGGTGATTACTGATTTGAATCCCGGCCCTGATTTGGGCAACGACGTACTTACACAGCCGCAGGGTGATTATATCGCCTTTGGGTACAGGGATGCCTGGGGTGGCGCATTATATGGTAGAAAAAATAAAGGGTTGTATGTCCTTGAAGATACCCGCCTTCTTAAACGAGTGGTTTTAAAAGTGGATGGCAGGTGGGAAGACTGGTATGTTGAGTTGTCACAGGATGCCTTTGAGAAGAGCAAGCACCTCCGGGATCTGTTCCCGTCCGATTTGTTGCAGGAACCAAATGGATTTCTTCCCGGAGGTATTTATGCGGATGTAGGTGAATACAGCATCAAGTTTCAATACAATGGTCAGCTCCAATACTGGGTTTTTCAGAATGAGGATGTTGACAGATATCCCCAATATGCCATTGATTACGTGAATGAAATAGACAAAGTACTGCCGTTGCTTCCGTAAGAAATGCAACCGAACAGAATACAAAGGCCAACCTCCGGGTTGGCCTTTTCTTTTATACCTGCGCACATTTTCATTTCTTTAGAAGTATATCAAAAAAACTCGGTGCTATGTCAACCCGCTTTGTCTTTTTCCTGTTTCTCTCATGTACCGCTTTTGTTGCCCATGCAGATACCTGTGTCAACGACACCATCAAAAAACACAAACCCAAAACCGAAAAGGTGCTGATCCAGGCGCCCGGTACTGACCTGGGTGAGGACTGCAAAAAGATAGAAGTGATACGCACCGTCATCGAACAAGCCATCAGCATTGGTGCACCTACCTATAACCAGGGCAACCACATCGGGTGTTATATGATTTATGAAGGGGCCGCCTACAAAATCCTGTATCGCCATGCCAACAAGTGCAGGAAGGTTACCAGTCTTCTGGAAGCGGCCCTGGAGGAGGCACAGGGAGATCATACCGCCACCGAAAAAGCCTGGATCATGCGCATCGCTTTTGACCAGATCCTGGGCGTACCCACAACTACGAAGTAGTGCTGACGGCCGCCCTCCTTGCGCTTGCATGGCCGAATTGATACCTTCATGCGATTGAAGAACATCCTGTACATATGCCTGGTGATGCTTTGTATGGCTGTGGCTCCTTCTTATGCTCAACAAGACACCGTCGGGCAGATGTGGGTACGTCAAGTCTATGGTCCTGATGACCGGTTGTACAGGGGTACCTTATACCGCCCTGAACATCGAAGTGCGAAAGGCAATCCGTTTCTTACAGATGAAGAAATCCTTGCTACCGTGGAAGCGGGAGGGCACGCTTTTGAACAGATACCCACCCAATACGATGTGGTGAACAACCTCTTGGTGTTGACGGCAACCGTAAATGGTACCGGCCGGGTGAAGATCGCTGCGTTGCCTGTGTGGGTTGATGCCTTTGCGTTAGGCGACAGGCGCTTCGTGAATGCAACCAAACGCTACGGCAAAAACGCACCGGAAGGATATTTGGAGGTGATCGATGAACACCTCATGATCCGGTATCAGAAGGCCTTCATCCGTTCGTATAATACCAACACACCTGGTGGAACCTTCTCATCCCTCAGAAGGACATTGTATCTGGTGCGGAATGATTCCCTCATACGGCTTACCTCCCGGCAGGAATTCATGGCGCAGTTCCCCGGAAAGAAAAAATCCATTCATCAGTATTTCCGTACGCGTCATTTCCGGTACCGCAAAGCGAATGCAGATGCCTTCAGGCAATTGATGCGGAACATCATGCCGGATACCTCCGGTTCACCGCTGTCACTTGCCGGCGATACGTTGCTGCTCTCTGCAGGTGATCATAAAATGGTGGTATGGGAGAAGGTTTCCGGAGGCGTTCGTCCTTCCGGTTCGGTTACGGTGTTTAAGCAATTGCCAGAAGATTTCTTCCGCCAAACAGATATCCGTGCCGAAGAAGAAAAAACAAACACACCCGAACAGAAATCGGGCTTTTTAAAAACCGACCGGGAAGTGAACGTGGAAACGGTGGTGGTCGGAACCCGGACTGCTTCTCCTTCGGATGGGGAGGTGACCTTGAGCGGTTATGTGAAGCGTCAACGGGACGGATCACCGGTGGTAGGTGCTACCCTGTACATAGAAGAATTACAAAAAGGTTCGGCTACAGACGACAAGGGGTTTTACAGGTTTACGTTGAAAACAGGGCAATTCACCCTGGTGATCAGGAGCCTTGAATATGCCGAGAAGAAAGTACACCTGAAGGTGTATTCAGATGACCGTGTTAACTTTTCATTGCTTGATAAAGTGTATAGTTTGAATGAAGTGGTGATCATGGCCGAAGAAGCCAACAAACTTGATCGTCCTTCTTTCGGTTTTGAAAGACTCACCCCGAAAAGCATCCAAACCGTTCCAAAGATGATGGGTGAGGTTGATATCGTGAAAACCGCACTGTTGCTGCCCGGGGTGCAGTCCGTCGGAGAAGGTGCATCCGGTTTTAATGTGCGTGGCAGCCCGTCTGATCAGAACATCTTTTACCTGGACCATATACCGGTGTACAATGCCACCCACCTGTTCGGCATGTTTTCGGCTTTCACCCCGAATGCCATCCGGGATTTCACCTTGTACAAAGGCAGCGTGCCTGCCAGGTTTGGTGGTCGGCTTTCTTCCGTATTCGACTTGCGGACAAGGAGTGGAAACAGAAAGCGTTTCTCGATGCGGGGAGGTATCAGTCCGTTAACCGGCAACCTGCTTGTTGAGGGACCTCTGGTTAAAGACAAGAGCAGTTACCTCGCGGCCATTCGATCCTCCTACTCCGGTTGGGTATTCAAAATGGTCAGGGATCCGACCATCCACAACAGCAAAGCGGATTTTCAGGATGCTGTCATCAACCTGTCCACCGAACTCGGTGAAAGCAATTCCCTGAACGCGGTTGCTTATGCAAGTCATGACGACATCCACCTGGTGGACCTGAGTCACTATGGATACCGCAATGCAGGCAGCAGCTTGTCTTTTCGCCGTGTCATTCGCAATAGGCATACCTGGGAATGTAGTGCGGTATACAGCCAGTATCAATACGAGGAAGCCAATTCCGCCAGGGAACATGCGGAATACCTGCTTGATTACACGCTGAACCATACCGAGCTGACAACCTCTCTGACCCTGGTGCCCAATCAAAAACATGAGTTAAAGGCAGGTGCCACCGGTATCTTCTATTTGTTGAACCAGGGCAGGCAACAACCACTTGATGCGCAGTCGCTGGTGGTTCCCATAACCCTGGGCCGCGAGCAGGGAGTGGAAGCGGGCGTGTTCCTGAGCGATGAATGGAAGATCAATGCGCTTATCACGCTGAGCGGAGGCATCCGGTACAACATGTATTCTTACCTGGGGCCTCAGGATGTACGTACCTACCCGTCCGGTGCTCCCATGGAGTTGGGTACCATCCTTGATACCGTTCACTACGGATGGGGCGAGCGCATCGCAACCTATCATGCACCTGACGTGCGCTTTTCCGGCAAGTATTCTCTTTCCGACAGGGTATCGGTTAAGGCAGGGTTTACCCAGTTGCACCAGTATATATTCATGTTGAGCAATACAGTGGCCGTTTCACCGACCGACAAGTGGAAGCTTGTGGATGCACATATCAAGCCCATGGCGGGCAAACAGTACTCCACCGGTGTCTTTTTTGATCCACCCGATGCAAAGTTCGATGTGTCCGGTGAGTTCTACATAAAGCGGGCTGATAATGTTGTGGCTTTCAAGGATGGGGCGAATGTAACCGTTACCCGCACACCCGAGGTAGATCTCCTTCAGGGCGCACTTCAGGCATATGGGGTGGAATGTATGTTCCGCAAAACGGCGGGTCGGATGACCGGTTGGTTCAGCTATACATACTCCCGCTCAAAGATGCGCATCAACGGGGGTACTGAAGAGACCAGCATCAATTTAGGGGAACCTTTTCCGGCTGATTTTGACAAACCGCATGCCGTTAACCTGGCCACGGGATACCGCTTCTCACGTCGTTTCAACATCTCGTGGAATGTTGTGTATGCCACCGGTCGACCGACAACGTATCCTACCGGTATCTTCTATCAGCATGAGATACCGGTGACGCAATATTCGGAGCGGAATGCATATCGCATTCCCGATTACTTCCGTGTGGATCTGGCGGTAGATGTGGAAGGCAACCTGAAGGCAAAGAAATTCATGCACGGATCCTGGAGTTTCTCGGTGTACAACCTGCTGGGGAGGCACAATGCCTATTCTGTCTTCTTCAAGCAAAACCAGGGATTGATCCAGGGCTACAAGTTGGCCGTTATCGGAAGTCCGGTTTTCTCATTCACCTATAACTTTAAATTGGGGAACTATGAAGATTGATGTCTGGAAGATGGGGTTCCTTGTGATGATGATCGGTATGATGTCCTGCGTGGATCCCTACGACCCGAACATTGATGAGGGAGTTTCCGTGTTGGTGGTGGATGGTGCCATCACCGACCTGCCCGGGCCGTATACGGTTAAACTGTCCAAGTCCACCGACCTGCTGCGTCCCCTCAAAATGCCTTATCCGGGATGTACGGTGGCCATTGAAGATAACATGGGGCACAGCGAAGAGCTGAAAGAAGTTTCAGAAGGAATGTACCAAACCGATTCCACCGGCATACAGGGTGTGGTTGGAAGAAAGTACAGGCTCATTATCCAAACACCGGATGGTGAGGTATTCACATCCGCACCGGAAACCCTGCTGAAAGGCGTGGGCATCGCCGATGTATACCCGGAACATGTGCAATATACAGATCCGGAATACCCGGAAGGACGTGAAGGTTATCGCTTCTATCTCGATACGGAAACACCTCCGACCGATACCAATTACTACATGTGGTCTTTGACATCCACGTATAAGTTCCGCACCGATTTCAACATCTATTTCTACTTTGACGGGCAGCTCAAGGTGTTTCCGGATGCGGATTCGCTGGCGGTATGTTATCGCACCGAACCCATCAAAGAGCTTTATACGCTGAATACGGCCGAACAGACCCAACCTACCGTTCATCACATGGCGTTGAATTTCGAAGACACCTATTCCAAGGCATTGACCATGCGTTACAGTTTGCTTGCCCGTCAGTACACCCTGCACAAGGATGCATATACATACTGGAACAAGATCAAACTGTTGTATGAGAACCAGGGTTCACTCTATGAGCATCAACCATTCCCGGTCAGGGGCAATGTGGTGAATGAAACACATCCCGACATTCCCGCATACGGGTATTTCATGGTGGCCGGAGTTTCCGAGAAGCGCATCTTCGTAGATCGGTTGTACACCGCTTTTCACTATGATGTATGTGTGATCGGTGAGCCGGAAATGAGGGCCTATAGCTATATCCGATATACGCGGCCCATTGAATGGCCGGTTTATGTAACCATGTCTTCTACAGGGGCCCGCGCAATTGTGAATGCATCCTGTGTGGATTGCAGGGTGGATGGTGATCTGGAAAAACCCTCCTTCTGGATCGAATAGAAAAGGTATGCAAGAAAGATGGTATCACATATGGATTGGGTTGCTCTTGCTGGCATCTGTGCAACCGGTTTTTGTCAGGGCGAATGAGAAAGATGTACGTGAGGAAGTGCTGCTGACCACCGACCGGTCGATGTATTTCGCCGGTTCTCAAGTCCTGTTCAAGGCGGATATCCGGCGCCAGGGTTCGGATCATCCGGAAGCATCGAGTACGGTGTTGTACCTGGAGGTGTTTGACCCGGCCAACCGGGTGGTTGTACAACAGAAAAGTCCTGTGAACGGTGGTACAAGTATCGGAAGTATCCTGCTCCCGGAAGACCTGGTCACCGGTACCTATTTCATACGGGCCTATACCCAGGTGATGCGTAACCGCGGACCGGAACATTTCTGGACCAACCAGCTCCTGGTGATTCATCCCGGAAAAAAACCGGAAGTACCGTTGATGAAAGCTGTGACCGACGGGCCAGTGCCGCCCGGGTGCCCCATGGCTCCTCCCATGCCCTGTGGCTTGCAAACCGATCGGGTGGTTTATCATCCGGGAGAAGTGGTGCATGTTCGGATGACATCTTCCGCAGGCGCTCATTTGTCGGTTCGGGTGGTACCATCCGGTGCATTCCGGGAATCGCATAACGGGTTACAATACCGCATGAAGCCACCAGCCGCCCGGTTGGACCAACAGACGGCATGGTATCCCGAGATACGGGGTATCAGCATTTCCGGGCGGGTGGTATATGCGGGTACACAGACGCCATGTTCCGGTGTGCGGGTGTATGTGGGTGTGAAGGATGGAGAAGAGCAATTCCATGTCACGCATACCGACTCTTCGGGGTATTTCGTAGTGGGTCTGCAGCACCTTGCACAACATCAGAAAGTTTTTATCACCACAGAGAAGCAATCCGATCAGAGATTCCAAATCCTCGTTAACAATAATTTCTCGCCGGATTTTGCTACGCTTCCCATGCAGCCGATGAAAATCGACTCCGATGATCTCGGGATGATCAATATGCTATACATTGCGCGGCAGGCGCAGGTTTCAGATACATTGTTGCACGTGAAACGCTTGGATACGGTGGCTTGGCTTCCCAACCCTTTTCAAGGTGCCGGTCAACGGATTCTCCTGAAGGATTATGTGGAGATACCTTCCATGGCGGAGGTTTTCAATGAAATCGTTCCTTATGTATCCGTGCATGAAAACAAAGGCAAACGGATGATTGAGACCTTTGATGCCCGCTCGAATACACCATTCCGGCATCCGTTGGTGCTGCTTGATTGTATCCCCTTTGAAGACCATGAAGCGTTGCTTGCCTTGTTGCCTTCACAAGTAGAATCGGTGGAAGTGATTTCCGACTATTTCCTGATCGGGGGTGTTTCTGTGGAAGGATTGATCAATATTTCTACCTATCAACATAACCTGGGCGGACTTGCATTGCCTCTGGAAGGTGTGTCGGTAGAGATGGATGGATTTGCCCAGCTTACGGAGCAGCATGTCGTTCAAACGAGCTTACAGGATGTGCGTGCGTTGATTTATTGGAACCCGGAAGTGGAATTGAACAACGGACAGGCAAGTCTGCAGTTCCCGGTCAATGACGTGGAAGGCTCATACGATGTGATTGTAACAGGTCTCACCGAAAGCGGCGAACGGATATTCGATACACAAACGTTTCAGCTGAAACCGTAAAAGTGCAAGTGCAATTAGGGGGTGAGTGGCTGGAAGACGGTTACCAATCAAAACCGTTTCCCAGCCACCATGTGTCGTGAAATTTGCACTGTTTATTTACCGCTGATGTTGTCCAGGTCGTTCATCACCTGCACATGTTTCTTCAGCAATTCGTTCAAATTGGCCTTGATGCCGGGTATGGGTTCTTTGTCGGAAGCCCACACCTCCATTTCCCGGAGCAGGCCGTAGGCTGCTTTTGCGCCCAGCATGTCGTAAGATGATTTCAGGCTATGTGCCACCTGACGGATGGTTTCATAATCGCTTTTCTGAACCGCTTCCTTCAGTCGTTGCAACTCGCCCGGCGTGTCTTCCCGGAAAATGGTGATCAGTTCGTTCAGTACCTCGTCATTTCCAAGGGTGTTTTCTTCCAAAGCACTCATTTTGATTTCCAGGGTGGTTTTGGATTTGCCATTGGAAGCTGCTTTGTCTTGCAGTATCACACCCAGCATCATCAACAATTCATCGCGCCGGAAAGGTTTCGACAGGTATTCATTCATGCCCGCAGCGATGCACTTCTCTCTTTCACCCGATAAAGCGTGTGCTGTCATGGCGATGATGGGTGTTTGTCGTTTCAGTTTGCCGCGGATGACCCGGGTGGCTTCATAACCATCCATTTCGGGCATTTGCATGTCCATCAGGATCACATCATAGTCATTGTCCTTGACCATTGAAACAGCCACCTTGCCATTGATTGCTACATCGAGTTCGGCGCCGGTATCGGCCAGGTACGCAACAACCAGTTTTCGGTTCATTCGGTTGTCGTCTACGAGGAGGATGCGTTTTCCTTTCAGGTCAGGTACATCAATGTCGGGCCAGGCCAAATGTCCCGGTTTGGTTTTTGAACTGGTTGATCTGCCGTCAATTTTATAAGGCAGTTCGAATTCAAAAACAGACCCTTCACCCACCTGGCTTTTCACTCTGATTGCCCCGTCCTGGAGTTCAATCAGGCGTTGTACGATGCTCAGTCCAAGCCCTACGCCTTCGTACTTTCTGGAATGTTGATTGTCAATCTGTGCAAACCTTTCGAAAATGGTTTGCAATTTGTCTTCAGGTATACCAATACCGGAGTCCTTCACCTGGAACTGGATGGTAACTATGCCTTCACCGGATTTCTTCTGTAGCAGCTTGGCACCCACTTCAATGGTTCCGTTGTCGGTGAATTTGATGGCATTGTTTAACAGGTTAATCAGGATTTGGGTGAGCCGTACCCTGTCGCCGAAAACGATTTTCGGAAGGTTCCGGCTCTTCTTTTCCACTACTTTGTTTCCATGCATCAATGCCTTGTTGGATAGCATTGTGATTACTGAATGGATCAGTTCTCCCGGGTTGATGGCGTCTTCCTGGAATTCGATCTGACCGGATTCAATCTTGGAGAAATCCAGGATGTCGTTAACGATGGTGATCAGATTCTCGGTGGAATCGCGGATGATGGAGGCGTATTCGTATTGCTTTTTGTCGAGGCGTGTTTGTGAGATCAGGTCTGCGAACCCAAGTATGGAGTTCAGCGGCGTGCGGATCTCATGGCTCATGTTGGATAGGAATACGTCTTTGATGCGCACCGAATCTTCGGCTTGCTGTTTGGCTTTTTTCAGTTCTTTTTCCCGTTCGATCAGTTCCGTGATGTCGATGGCTGTTCCGATCACAATCAATTGCCCGTTTTCTTCGTGGCTGATGTTGCTGTATTTCCAATACAGTATTTTACCCGTTCGGGATTTCATCTTCATCACACCTTCACTCCTTTGTCGTACCAGTACCTCTTGCAGGTATTGGTTAAAGAAGTCACGTGTATCGTCTGAAAGGAAATCACCAATGCATCTGCCCTGTAACTCCTCTGCATCGTATTCCAATGCCTGACAGGTAGCACGGTTGACAGATAACACATGGCCTGCCACGTCATGTGTACAGAGCAAGCCGATGGATTCCTCAAACAGTTTGCGGTATTTCTCTTCCGTTTTCTTGCGGTCGGTGATGTCAATAACGGCCACCCTGCTGGCACTGATTTTACCCTGGTGGTCCTTGATGATGTTAACGTGCAGACTGGCCCAGAAGATGGTTCCGTTTTTACGCAACATCTGTGTTTCCATTTTGGCCTGGGTGCGACCCAGCAGATATTGGGTGAAGATCCGGCGGGCTTTGTCTCCGCTTTTCTTGCCATCGGCATAGAGGTTCATGACAGGAAGTTCCTCCATTTCTTCCTTGTGATCGTAGCCGAACATGTTCAGGGCAGCCTGGTTCACGTGGTCGATATCACCCTTTGTATTCACTGCCAGGTAGGCAACAGGGGCATCCTCGAACAGGGTCTTGTAGTCGCTGTTTGGCATCAGGTACTGAAATATGCCGGAGGTAGGTTTCATACAAATGTAGGTTAGTTCAACCAGAGATGGGTTATCGGGTGAGGAATTTTTGCGACTGGCGGCTTTCTCCGGCAATGATCGTTGCCATGTACATGTACTGGCCGCGGATGCCGGTGTCGGAGAGCCGGAATTCATTTGTGCCGGCACTGGCTTCAAGTGTGCGGTTGCAAATGAATGTTCCGTTGAGATCGGTGATGACTACAGATACCGGACCTTCATGCTCGCGGCTGAATCGGATGTGCAGGGTGTCGCCGTTGTTCTGGGTCACGTTCAGGTTGCGAATGTTGCTGGCGCCACCTACGGGAAGTAGGTCGGAATATAACGTGTTGCCGTTTGCATCCTTCCGACGGATGCGGAAGATACGCAGGTATGCTGCTTTATCAACCAGGGTTTTGTAGGTGAATGAACTGAAGTTGTTACCGGTTCCTTGCACTTCGGTAATGTTGTGGAAGTTCACACCGTCTTTGCTTACCTCCACTGAGAATGTATCGGTTATGTTTCCGCTAAGCGTAGCCCATTCAATGGCTACCTGATCATCTTCTTCATGTGCGTCTACGAATAACCATGTTGCCTGGGTGTTGGGTGTCAAAGTAATGCCGTCCGTGCTGCCGGATCCGGAATGTGCATGTACCGGAGTATTAACAATCATAGAAACCAGTATGGCGGTGGCTGTAGCTGCGATTTTCAGGTGTTGAGAGAAGGTCTTCATGGTCTTTGCTTTTACCTACTTTTACTTAGGTGCATGCCTTTATATAGGTAATACTCGTTAGTAGGTTGCGCCTACTCGTTGAATGGTATGAAAAACTCGTTGAATGGTAATCTGTGGTAAAAATGAAAGGAAGGTGGATTTGCATACACACCTTCCTTTCTGAAAGCAAACGGTCCTGTGGAACCGGAGTACCCGAAGCTTATCGGGCGAAGAACTTTTGTGATTGGTTGCCTTGGGCGGATGCCAGTGTTACCACGTAGATGGCTTGGGCTTGCACCGGTACATCCTGCAGAACGATGCTGTTTGAACCGTTGTAGGCATTCATGGTGGTGTTGCTGATGATGCGGCCGTTGATATCGGATACAACCACTGAAACCTGGCTGTCGGCTTCTTGTTCGAAGCGGATGTTAAGGACACCTGCAGATTGGAACACATTCATGTTGCTGATGGAGTTTGCAGGAGCCACAGCGATGGTTTGCGAGTAAGTGTTTTTACCGTTAAAGTCGTTCTGCCGGATGCGAAAGTAGCGGGTCATGTTAGCAGCGGGTACGATGGATTTGTAGGTAGAAGTGGTAGAGCTGTTACCGGCACCTTTCACCTCATCGATGGTTTCGAAGTTGGTACCGTCGAGGCTCATTTCAACCGAGAAGAAATCGTTGTTGATTTCGGTAGCGGTGGCCCACTGGATGGCTACGTTGTTGTCTTCGCTGTGTGCATTCACATACAACCAGCTTACAGGCAGTGAAGAAGAGGAGTGGTAGAGGCCATACACGTTCAGCAGGTGGAGTGTGGAAGCGATACCACCGTTGAGAACCATCCTCACCTCGTCGTATTCTTCGGTTGCGGTGAAAGACAGTTCGTACATGTCTGATTTTCCACCGAAAGCATTCAGGGTAAGATCCCAGGCCATCACGGTTTGGGAAGTGAGTGCACCATCGTTGTAAGTTTGGATGTTCAGTCCACCGAGCCATGCAGTGTATACCAGGTCCCAGTAAGATCCACCTACAATCATTGTTACGGTAGAACCTTTCAGGCCTTCATTCGAGAAACCGAAACTCTGGTAGATGTAGGAGTCTTTTTTGGATACACTGGTCTTGATCACGGCTGCTTTGGTGAAGTCACTGCCAAGGGCTTGCTCCGCATCCTGGATCATGCAACCGGCACACTTACCATTCATGTCGCTGCTGTAAGAAGTAGCGTAGTCCTGCGCTTGTACTCCAAAAGTGGCGGTCATCAGGATGATGGTGGTGGTGGCTTTTTTCAGGTTTTGGATGAAATTCTTCATGACAGTGTTTTTTGTTTGTGTTTGCTTTCATCTGGTTTAACCCGATTGGTTGCCTATATACCCAGAGTATTCGTTGGTTGGGAAACCATGCACGTTGAATGGTAACATCACACCGTTGAAAGGATGGGTGAAAAGAAACCTGAAATAAGGGAAGGAGGAAGTATGAAAAGGTGTGCGCCTACTTCAGCAGGTTGAGCTTGCCGAGCAGTTCTTTCTTGTTGGAGCGGCTGACCGGCACATTGTAACCATCCATCACAGCAACGAAGTCATCAATGGCCATGATCCTGTCCAGTCTTGCGATAAAAGATCGGTGGGTTTGGAAGAAGTCGGTGGGTCCTAACTTATCGGCGATCTCGGAAAGTTTGGAATATACCGTGTATTTGTTCTTCACGGTTTGGATGTTCACATAATCACCCATGGCTTCCACAAAGAAAATATCCTGTTTGCGGATGCGAACCAGGGCACCGTCGGATTTCACGAAAATCTCGTCTGAACCGGGTTGGGTCTGGGTATTGTTGTTCTTCTGCTTCTCGGTTTTCTCCACCGCCTTGCGAACCGCTTTGAGAAAGCGAGCATAATTTACTGGCTTCACAAGGTAGTCCAGCACATCATATTCGAAAGCCTCCAGCGCATATTCCTTGTGCGAGGTCACGAGGATGATCATGGGCAGGTTGGGCAGGTTTCTGATCAGGTCGATGCCGGTCATATCCGGCATTTCAATATCAAGGAAGATGAGATCGGGGGGGTGGTTCATCAAACCTTTGGTGGCTTCGGTGCCACTGGCGAATGTATCCTGCAAGGTCAGAAAATCGGTTTCACCGATATAGTTCTTGAGCATGCTTTGCGACATCCGGTTGTCGTCTATAATCGTGCAACGAAGCGATGACATACGTGTTTTTGCTTACGGAATCAAGGGTTTTCAGAACTAAGTTAGGGTTAATATTGAAAATTGAAAGTGTCAGTAAAGGGATAAAAAAAAGGCGGAATCAGGTCCGCCTTTTTGCAATGTATGATGGGGAATCGGGAATGTTATTTGAACTTGAGTTTGACGCTTCCGTACTTGCATTCCGACACACTTACATTGGCTTTCGGGTTGGTAGCGTTACCCACCTTGCCAGCCACCTGGTAGTCGGTACTGCCTTTGCTTTCTTTGGTGAGGTTGGTAGCATTGCGTGGGAAATCAAGGCCACCCATGGAGCATGATCCTGTAAAGTTGAAGGAGGCATCTTCATCGAAGTAGATCACTGTGCTCCCGTAGCGGCAATCAATGTCTACCTGTTTAAAGTCGCGAGGGATCTCCTTTACTTCGCAACTGCCATAATTCACTTTCAGGTTCAGTTTGTCATTCACTTTTCCGATGCGATGGCTGGAGAAACTGCAATCTACATGTGCATCATCACAGGCGTCTATTTGCACCAGTTTATCGTATTCGGATACATTGTAGATGGTTGTGGCTTTGGTGATCACGAGGCCGGAATAATGTGTATCGGCATCCAGGTGATCTGCCTTACCTATGTTTACATCTGAATAACGGGCATTCAGTTTGCATGAAGTGATGTCTTCAAGGGTGGCTTTCCCGAAGGCTACATCCACCACGTTGCTTTTTCCCTGGAGACGGTTGCAGGTCATGTTGCCGTATGAGATTTCCAGGTCACTGTTGCCGTTCAGGGCATCCACGAATACATCACCGAACTTGTTTTTGATCACCAGGTTGTTGTCTTTCGGCATGGAGATGGTGTAATCAATCTTCAGCTTGTTACAGTTTTTTCCTGTCAGCTTGCAGTTAATATCGGTTACCGCTTTTACATGGTCTGCTGTTCCGGTCATGGTTACGTCGATCTCATCCAGCAGTTTCTTACCGGTTTCAGCATCGTTGACATCCACATAAGCCACTACTTTGATGTCTACCTTGTTTTGGTCCCACGTGGTTACATGAACCTTTCCGTATTTGTTATGAATTTCTACGGTGGCGTCTTGATTCACCTCGAAGGATTGTTTCCATTCCTTTGTAAGTTCATCCAGGATAATGGCCCATGCGTTGGCAACCAGCAATAGCAAGGCTACGGAAAATGCCAACAGGATTTTAACGTTGTTGCGTTTCATGTCTCTTCGTATCATTGGTTCTTAAATCAGCTGTTCTCGTTGTGTGCGGAAGCCGTTGTATCGGTTTGCAATTGTTCCTCCATTTTCTCTGCCTGGTTTTTCAGGTCGAGGATGTGTTCGATCAGGTCAAGGCGGAGGCGGTAATTCTGAATCATGGCATTGATCACCTGGTCGCTGGTTTGGTTGTTCACCAATTCCGAGCGAAGGTCATTGTATGCGGTTTCAAGTCCTTCAAGCTGCTCCACCACCTGGTGATACAGGGCACTGTCTTTTTCCTTGTAACCGGATAGGTCGGTTAGTTTTTGCTGAATCATCCGATCAAAGAAAACTTCGGCTTCCGCAAGTTCGGGAGAGATGGAACTGATATCCATGGAAGCTTGTCCGATGCCCTGATCGGAAGCCATGCGGTTGCGTCCTGCAGAGTCGTTTGTATAGTACAGGTAGCCTAGCATAAAACCCATTACAAGCACTGCGGCCATCCGGAAGAAAGGAGACATGAACAGGTTGCGTCGTATGGGAGCAGCACCGTGAAGCTTCCTTTCGAAACGTTCCAGGTGACCTGATGCAGGTTCTGCATCGTCAAAGGCATCCCGGTTCTGTTTGAACCAGTTTTCTAGATTGTCTGCCATGTTCGTTCTTTTAATATTTCCCTCAGTTTATTTTTTGCCCGGTTGAATTGAGAACGTGAAGTCGAGCTGGTGATATGCAGGATGGATGCGATTTCATCGTGATCATATCCTTCCAGCAGGTACAAACTCAGGATTGTTCTGTATCCGTCGGGTAATTGGGCAATGCTTTTCTTCACTTCTTCCACTTTCCATTGATCCACTTCTTCCGTAGCTGTTTCTTCCTGAATCAGGTAAGGTTCTTTGTACCCGTCATCCAGGCTTTCCCAGTTGATTTTTCTCTTTTTTAATGCGTCCAGACTGTTGTTGATCACAATCCGTTTCAGCCACGATCCGAATGATGCATCTCCTTTATAGGTATCTAACTTTCGGAATGCATCCAGGAACGATTCCTGCATCAGATCTTCCGCTTCGGCTTCATTCTTAACAATGCGCAGGCTGGTGTTGTACATGGCTTTATAGTATAGCTTGTACAATTTCAATTGTGCATTGCGGTCACCGTGCCGGCAAAGCTCAATGAGGTCCTGGTGCATATGCTGGTATACCATTGTCAAAGGCAAACCTTTATTGCAAGTGGCCGAACATGTTCCATGCCGCCTAACCCTGCATCGGTTGTATCAAAGGTAGTTATTGCTACCCGCTTTGCACTTTTGCCTGGCCTGCGGTGATTCCCGGGATGAATCAGCCTGTATTCTCTTCCATAGACGACGGTTGTAACAAAGCGTTGCATCCATCCGTCCCAGCACATGGAAATGGTAAAGACCGCTGCTGACAGCGGTTTTCATAAATTCTTATATTTTTGAATCCTAATCTTTTCAGTATGCGCTTCATTTTATCACTGATGGCGACGACCTCCTTATGCGTCTTCGCCCATGCGTCCGATACCGGACCATTACCATTTGTAGAATATGATCTGCCCAACGGGTTGCACGTGATCTTGCATGAAGATCATTCAACGCCCATCGTTGCGGTCACCGTGATGTATCATGTCGGGTCCAAGAATGAAGATCCGGAACGGACCGGCTTCGCCCACTTCTTCGAGCACTTGTTGTTCGAAGGTTCCGAAAACATCGGAAGGGGTGAGTATGACAAATATGTGGAGGGCGCCGGCGGTACACTCAATGCCAATACCACCAACGACCGTACCTTTTACTATGAGATTCTGCCTTCCAATCAGCTGGAACTGGGTATGTGGCTTGAATCGGAAAGGATGATGCATGCCAAGGTGGAGAAAGTGGGCATTGAAACGCAGCGCGAAGTGGTGAAGGAAGAGAGACGTCAGCGAATTGATAATCAGCCGTACGGTACGATCCTTGAACAAACCATGCGGCATGCGTTTCATGTTCATCCCTATCGTTGGCCGACCATCGGCTCCATGGAGCATTTGAATGCAGCCAAGGATCAGGAGTTCGTGGATTTCTATCACAAGTTTTATGTGCCGGATAATGCTGTGTTATCCATCGCAGGTGACATAAACGTGGCACAGGCAAAGAAATGGATTGAAGCTTATTTCGGCCCGATTCCGCACGGAAAGCAAACCATTGAAAGACCCAGGGAGGTTGAACCCCGGCAAACCTCAGAGGTAAGAGACACGGTGTTTGACAATATTCAACTTCCCGCGGTGATTCATGCTTTTCATATTCCCGCGCAGGGTACCGATGATTACTATGCCATGGAGATGCTCGCGATGGTGTTGTCGCAAGGTGAAAGCTCCAGGCTACAGAAACACGTGGTGGATGAACAGCAAAAAGCCCTGGGGGTTGGCGCCATTCCGCTTACGCTGGAGGATCCGGGACTTGCACTTGCTTACGGTATTGTAAACATGGGCGTAGATCCGAAGGACCTGGAAAGCGCAATGGAAGCGGAGTACAAACGCGTACAGGATGAACTGATCTCAGAAAAGGAATTTGAAAAACTGATGAATCAGATCGAGAACGATATGGTTTCATCCAAAGCCACAGTGGCCGGTATCGCGGAAAGCCTTGCCAACTATCATATGTACTTCGGGAATGCAAACCTCATTAATACCGAATTGGAAAAGTATCATCAGGTTACCCGTGAAAAAATCCGGGAGGTTGCCCGCAAATACCTTGTTCCTGAAAATCGGGTGACTTTGTATTACCTGCCAAAGAACGAGGAATAAGGCAACATCATCAGAAACAATCAAACCTGAAAAAAACTCCCATGAAATTTCAAACCATATTGCTGGTAGCACTGATCGCCATTGCATCATGTGCATCCGCACAAATAGATCGCTCCAAGGCGCCGGCACCTGCCCCCGCCAAAGAGATTAACCTTGGAAATTACGAACAGTTCACGCTGGACAACGGCCTGAAGGTGTTCGTTGTGGAAAACCACAAACTCCCACGCGTGTCATTCCGGTTGACCGTTGACTACACCCCCGTGATGGAAGGTGACGATGCCGGTTATGTGACCATGGCGGGTGACCTGCTGAAACGTGGTACCGAAAACCGCACCAAGGAGCAGATTGACGAACAGATCGATCTCATAGGCGCCAACCTGAATACTTCTTCCGGTGGCATGTCCGCTTCCTGCCTGAAACAACATGCAGACGACCTGCTGAAGATCATGTCCGACATTCTGCTGCATCCTTCCTTTCCGGAAGCAGAACTTGAAAAGCTACGAACCCAGCAACTTTCCGCACTTGCAACTACAAAAGACGATCCGAATTCCATGGCGGAGAATGTTGGGAATGTACTCCGCTTCTCTGCACAACACCCGTATGGTGAAGTAGTGACAGAAGCATCTGTGAAGAAAATCAATGCCGCACAATGCAGGTCATTCTATGATGCGTATTTCAAGCCCAATATTTCGTACCTGGCCATCGTGGGAGATGTGAACCTGAAAGAAGCGCGGACCTGGGCCGAGTCGTATTTCGGTGCATGGAAAAAAGGTGAGGTGAAGGTCGCCCACTACCCGACACCCAAAGGCCCTGAAAAAATCCGGGTGTGCCTGGTAGATAAGCCGGGAGCTGTGCAGTCGGTGGTGATGGTCACTTACCCGGTGGAACTTACGCCCGGCCATCCTGATGCGATCAAGGCAAGCGTGATGAATGCCATCCTGGGTGGCGATGGTTTCTCCGGCAGGCTGATGCAAAACCTACGGGAGGACAAAGCCTATACCTATGGGTCCTATTCGTCTTTGCATGCAGATAAACTGATAGGTGATTTTAAAGCTTACGCTCAGGTGCGCAATGAAGTAACTGACAGTGCAGTCACCGAAATTCTGTATGAAATCAAGCGATTGAGGGATGAGGATGTACCGGAAGACTTGCTGAAGATGACCATCAACAAACTCAGCGGAAGTTTTGCCCGCTCACTGGAGTACCCGCAAACCGTTGCAGGTTTTGCCATATCAAAGGCGATCTATGGATTGCCGGATGATTACTACAGCAGCTATCTGCAGAAACTGGAAAAGATCACCCCAAAAGATATTCGTGAAATGGCCCAGAAATACCTGCATCCTGACCAGGCCTATATCTTGGTTGTGGGAAGCAAGGATGCTGTGAAAGACAAGTTAACCACTTTTTCCAGTGGCGGTAAAGTGGAGATGTATGACCACTATGGGGTGGAATTGAAGGATGCCAAGCCGCTTCCGGAAGGGTTGACAGCGCAGAAAGTGATCGATGACTTTTTGATGGCCATCAGCGGACAGGCTGACGCAAAAAAGGCAGTGAAGGCTTTGGATAAGGTGCAGGATGTTACCATAAAGATGGGTGTGAGTTTACAAGGTCAGTCTTTCGAGATCAATACCTATAGTAAGAAACCGGGTAAATACGCCATGACATTGGGTAATGAAAACATGACCATTCAGGAACAGAGATATGATGGTCAACGCGGTATTTCAAAAAGCATTCAGGGCACTAAGGAAATTACCGGGAAAGAATTGGAAGACCTTAAATACAGTTCATTGTTGATGCCGGAACTCCAATATCAGAAGCTTGGCTTTAAAGTTGAATTAAAAGGATCGGAACAAATAGATGGCAAAGATTGCTATCTATTGGAAGTCACAGATCCGGCAGGTGGAACTGAGTGGCAATACTTTGATGCCGGGTCGCACCTCAGAAAACAGATTGTGACCAACCGTGAAACACCGATGGGAAATATCACCCAAACCACCCGTTTTGATGGTTATCAGGTAGTGGACGGCGTCAAGTTCCCATTCAAAATCAGTCAGAATATGGGACCGCAATCCCTGGAAATGACTGTTACAACAGTTAAATTGAACTCAAATCTGCCCGACTCCACTTTTAAAGTCGATTGATAATCAACAAGTTGTATCCAAAAACGGGCATCGTTCATAAGTAGTGGAAAAATCTTTCAGTTTTTCTGCGGTTTTTTTTGGAGATATTGGTGTCGAAACCTAAATTTACTGGTGTTTCAAACCATTCACCATTATTAATCACTTAAAAAAAAAGATCATGAACAAAGGAGACTTGATCAACAAGATTGCCGGTGATGCCGGAATCTCTAAAGCACAAGCTGAAAAAGCCCTGAACTCTTTCATCGATGGTACTGTTAGTGCTGTTAAGAAAGGTGACAAAGTAACCCTCGTTGGTTTCGGTACTTTCTCTGCTGCTAAGAGAGCTGCCCGCACTGGCCGCAATCCTCAAACTGGTGCTGCTATCAAAATCCCCGCTAAGAAAGTTGTAAAATTCAAAGTGGGTACTGAATTTGCCAGCAAGGTAAAGTAAGACGCCAAAACGTTAGTGAAAGGCGGATCTGTCACAGGTCCGCCTTTCTTTTTTTCAATGGCATGTTTCTTGCAACCTGTCTACCCGATTAACAAAACGTATTGTATATGCAATTGAGAACCTTACTTAGTCTCTTCCTTCTGACCACCCTCCTGCCAATTCATGCACAGGAAAGTGAAAAGCCAGCCAACAAGTCCAAAAAGATGGAACCGATCGTGGTGAACCTGACCGCTGATCGATGGTTGAATGCACCGAAAGGAATTACGTTTAACGGGCTGCGTTCACGTGGATTCGGATTCAATATGATGTCTGATAAACAATTGGGAAGCAGTGGTCTCAGTTTCCGCTACGGTTTGGGTATCTCTTCGCACAGCATCGACAGCGATGTGGATTGGTCATCATTGACCGTTGATTCTGTGGAGAACACATCATCCTATACATTCGATAAACTGCCTTCCAAACTTGAGTACAAAAAGAACAGGTTCGTAACCAGTTTCATCGAAATCCCATTGGAATTTTTGTTCAGGGCCAAGCCTGAGGAAAGTAAAAAGAGTTTCAAGATAGGTGCGGGTTTCACCCTTGGCTATCTTCTCAGCAGCCACACCAAGTACAAGGACGATGAAAACAAGTCGAAGGACTACTACCTGAAAGATCTGTCTCCTTTCCAGTACGGGGCTACGGCCAGAATTGGATACGGACGAACCACGCTCTACGGCTACTACCCACTTTCAAAAGTATTCAGTGAAGGCGTCGGAAAAGATATTCAGGCATTTTCCGTGGGGTTGTCAATTATGTACTGATCATCGGCGTCATTGCGGAGATCACCAACCACTCCGATAAGACACCCAACACAAAGCCGGCATATACCTGTGCCGGCTTGTGCATTTTTAAAGAGATCCTGGCCGATGCTACCAGCCCTGCACAAATGATCAATACCCCCAATAAGGTTCGCAGGTCGGCTCCCAGTTCAAACGATATGCCTATCACCGCCCCAACAAAACCTCCGATACCCGTCATGTGCACACTGATCTTCCACCTCAGGTTGATCAGCAGTACCAGGATGACAGATAGGGTAGCGCCCAGCTGAAGCAGCATGATGATTCGTGGCAATGGGAGTTTTGCAAGCAGATAGTATGCGGTGAAATAATAGATGGCTGTTGCCAGGAACGGCAGCCTTCTTTCTTCCTTGGTCTCCATGTGCAGGGTTTCGATCATCCCATTGCGCAACAACACCAGCGCGGTGATGATGGGCAGCATGACCGTACATAACATCAGGATCGCATAGATCACCAGTTTGCCTTTGGGCAGAATACTGAATGCAACATACGTGTGGGTATGCAACAGGATGTAGGATGCCAGCAACGGCATGAACACAGGATGAAACAGGTAGGATATGATCTTGGCGATTCGGTCGGACATCTTATAGTTCCTTGCGCAAGCGGGCAACCGGAATACCCAGTTGTTCACGGTATTTGGCGATTGTTCGCCTGGCGATGTTATATCCTTTTTCTTTCAGGATTTTTGTCAGACGGTCATCCGTCAAAGGCTTTTTCTTGTTCTCCGCATCAATGCATTCCTGAAGGATCTTTTTGACTTCTCTCGTTGAAACTTCCTCACCGCTGTCCGTTTGCAGGGATTCGGAGAAGAAGGTTTTCAACAAAAATGTACCGAAGGGTGTTTGTACATATTTGCTGTTGGCTACCCTTGAAATGGTGGAGATGTCCAATTCTACTTTTTCTGCGATGTCTTTCAGGATCATCGGTTTCAGCATGGTCTCATCGCCTTCGAGGAAATAATCATACTGGTATTCCATGATGGCTGTCATGGTTTTCATCAAGGTCTGTTGCCGTTGCTTGATTGCATCTATGAACCATTTTGCTGCATCCAGCTTCTGGCGTACGAACATCACCGCTTCCTTCTGGGATTTGTCGGTCTTGTCTTTCGTTTTGCTGTATCCTTCCAGCATGTCAGCATAGGTACGACTGACACGCAGATCAGGTGCATTACGGGCGTTCAGGCTCAGGTTCAGTACACCGTCGTTGTTGTCTATGATGAAGTCGGGTACGATGGTGGGAGATGCCTTGCTGCCTTCAGACACCGTATTGCCTGGTTTGGGATTCAGTTTCAGGATGATGTCGACTGCCGGCTTCAACTCTTCCTCTGTAATGCCCAGTTTGCGCGCGATCCTGCTATAATGCTTCTTTGAAAATTCTTCGAAATGGTTTCTGATCACCTCCACGGCAAGCGCCAATGCCATGTCGTGGTTTGATCTTCTTTGCAGTTGTAGCAACAAGCATTCCTGCAGGCTCCTGGCGCCCACGCCGGGAGGGTCCAGTTCCTGGATCTCATGCAATACCTCTTCCAGCTCTTCCTTCGTGGTGGA
The DNA here is from genome assembly GCA_020635855.1 of Flavobacteriales bacterium. Classification (NCBI taxonomy): domain Bacteria; kingdom Pseudomonadati; phylum Bacteroidota; class Flavobacteriia; order Flavobacteriales; species Flavobacteriales bacterium. Next base: position 705,642 of record JACJYZ010000004.1, read on the forward strand.
TACATTCTGGGTGAATGCCATATCATCCACAATCGCTTCCAGCGGGCGGCGCAGGTAACCGTCACCATCCAGACTTCCGATCAGGTGAACCGCAATCTTGTAATGATGGTCGTCCAGCAAGCGCATGCTCAGTTGTGAGATGAGCACATCCTGGAAACTCAATCCGCCTGTAATAGGTACCTCGCGTCGCTCGTCGTCGGAACTGCTGTTGTTGCTGTTCAGTTTGTAACTGGGAATGTCATCGTCGCTGAGGTAATCGGAAATATCAAATTCATCCTGGGAGCTGTCGTCACCTCCGTCCTGATCCATGTCATCCTCGTCGTAGTTTTCCTCGCCGATACTTTCTTCCTCGGTTTTGCCTTCTTCCAGTGCCGGGTTTTGCTCGAGCTCTTCCTTGATCCGTTGGTCCAATGACGCACTGGGTACCTGCAACAGCTTCATTAGCTGAATCTGCTGCGGGGATAGCTTTTGCAGAAGCTTTTGTTGTAATGTCTGCTTTAGCATAGGTTGCCTGTTACAAAGACATCATTGCGATGCTTAAGGTACGTAATTCGTGGTTAGATTGATTCAGGCCACCTTAATATAACTCGGGAGGAAGCGGCAATATTTAAAACTCTGCATTTTGTGGTGTTCTCGGAAATGGAATCACATCACGGATGTTACCCATGCCGGTCATGAAAAGCAGCAAACGTTCGAAACCTAATCCGAACCCGCTGTGCGGAGCGCTTCCGAACCGACGGGTATCCAGGTACCACCAAAGTTCGTCTTCCGGCAATCCCAATTCGCGTATGCGAGCCAATAACGTGTCATAATTTTCTTCCCGTTGTGAACCGCCAATGATCTCGCCGATGGCAGGGAACAACACATCCATGGCACGAACGGTTTTCCCATCCTCGTTCAACTTCATGTAGAAGGCTTTGATCTCTTTGGGATATCCGGTAACGATTACAGGTTTGCCATAGTGCTTCTCCACCAGAAATCGTTCGTGTTCCGATTGGAGGTCGCTTCCCCACTCAACCTTATATTCGAATTTTTGACCGGATGCTTTCAGAATGTCAACTGCTTCGGTATAGGTGATACGGGCGAATGGCTCTGCAAGAACAGACTCGAGACGTTGGATCAGTTCTTTGTCGTACATGTTGTTCAGGAACTCCAGATCGTCACGGTAATGTTCAAGTCCTTGGGCTACCAGGAACTTCAGGAAATCTTCCGCCAGGTTCATGTCATCATGAATATCATAAAACGCCATTTCCGGTTCTACCATCCAGAACTCTGCCAGGTGGCGGGTGGTGTTCGAATTCTCTGCCCTGAATGTGGGACCGAACGTGTAGATGTCGCTCAACGCAAGTGCACCCAGCTCACCTTCCAGTTGTCCGGATACCGTAAGTCGCGATTCCTTTCCGAAAAAGTCCTGGGAAAAATCCACGCCGCCATCTTCGGTTTTGGGCGGATTGGCAGGATCCAGGGTGGTTACACGGAACATGGCACCGGCTCCTTCCGCATCAGATGCTGTGATAATGGGTGTATGCAGGTAAAAGAAACCACGTTGATCAAAGAATTTATGGATGGCCATGGCCATGCCGTGGCGAATCCGCCAAACAGCACCGATGGTGTTGGTGCGTGGCCGCAGGTGTGCAATCTCCCGCAAAAACTCCAATGTATGCCCCTTCTTCTGCAATGGAAAGGTTTCCGGATCGGCACCACCATATACTTCAATGGCGCCCGCCTGGATTTCAAAAGCCTGACCTTTGCCCATGGAAGGCACCAATGCACCCGTTACCGAAATGCATGCACCGGTTGATATCGACTTCAGCAATGCCTCAGGAAAATCCGCCACATTCACCACCACCTGGATGGAGTGTATGGTGGATCCGTCGTTCACGGCTACGAAGTTCACATCTTTACTGCCTCTTTTGGTCCGTACCCATCCTTTGATGTTCACTTCATCCTGGGCCCGGGCATCCGCAAATAGTTCCTTGATCTTTGAACGCTTGAGTAAAGTTGTTTCAGTCATGACGACAGCGGTTTTAAGAGGTGCAAAAAAACAACTTTTTATGTGCATTCACAATGGGAGGCCTCACGGGTAAAAGTACGTACACTGGAAACGTTTTTCATTTTTTTTGTTTCCTATGTATTTGGTGCTTACATTTGCCCCGTGGAAAAACAGCGGATCAAGATCATACAGAAGGCAGGAGAACTGTTTCTTCGCTGTGGCGTGAGGAGCCTGACCATGGACGACGTGTCCAGGGAATTGGCCATATCCAAAAAGACGCTCTACAAACACGTTTCCGATAAATCAGACCTGGTGCAGCAGGTGATGAAATTTCACCTGGAAGAAGATGAACAGTGCTTTCATGAACTGCAGGAAGGAGAACTCAATGCGATTGATGAACTCTTTGAAGTGAGTCGTGCGGTGAGTGAAAAGCTGAGCAGTTTTCATCCGTCGGTGTTGTTCGATCTGCAGAAATATTATCCCGAAGCCTGGGAACTTTTTCAAAATCATAAAACGGAGTTCATCTACAATTGTATGGCCCGTAACATGGAAAGAGGCATTCAGCAGGGTTTGTACCGGGATAACCTTAACATCCCGGTCATTGCCAAGATTTACATTGCGCGGATGGACATCGTTTTCAACGCCGATATATTCCCGGCCGATCAGTTCCGACCCCATGAGGTGTACATTGAAATGCTGCGCTATCACGTGCGCGGCATTGCCAGTGAAAAAGGCATCAAGTATCTCGTCAAGAAATTACAAAATATGCAAACCAACCTATTGTAATGCGGAAGAATAACATATGGCTTTTGATGCTCCTGCTCACTACAGGCTTCATCGCACGTGCCCAGGAAGGCGGTTCTGCCTTTTCCCTGGAGCAGGCTGTTCAGTATGGACAGAAAAATAACACACAGGCAAAAAATGCCGGCCTGGATGTGGAAGTGGCCAAAAAGAAAATATGGGAAACCACGGCAATGGGACTTCCGCAGATCTCCGGTGAAGTATCATACCAGAATTTTATAGATATCCCGACTTCAGTGGCACCGGCGGAAGCGTTCGGAGGTCCTGCCGGTGAATTCGTGGACCTTCAGTTCGGTACCACCAACAATGCATCCGCCGGAATCACACTCTCCCAGTTGATCTTCAACGGAACCTATATTGTGGGTCTTCAGGCAGCAAAAACCTATGCCAAGTTTGCCGACGAACAGAAGCTAAAGGCCGATGCAGATGTACGCAACCTTGTGCAAACATCTTACTACCAGGCATTGCAGGCCAAAGCCAGCCAGAAGGCACTGGAAGAAAACCTGGCTACGGTTTCCCGACTCCTGTCTGATATCAAAGCCATGCACGAGAACGGTTTCCTGGAAGACCTCGATGTTGAAGTCATAACCCTGCAGGAAGCCCAATTGCAAAATGCCGTTGCCAAGTCAAAGGAACTTTCTACCGTTACAACCGATCTGCTGAAAATGCAAATGGGCTACCCAGCCGATCAGGGCATTGAACTTACCGATGACCTGGTGGCCCTGGCAGAACAGGCGTCTACAGAAAACCTGGCAGGTGAGGCATTTGACATGAACAACAACCCGGATTACAAAATGGCCACGTCAGGAGAGGCATTAACCGCCCTCAACCTGAAAAAGGAAAAGTTCTCACGCTACCCTTCCATGGCCGGATTCATCAGCCATTCCCAGAATGCATACAGGAATGATTTCAGTTTCTTCTCATCCGAAGGAAAGTGGTATCCCACCACCGTTGCCGGCTTCAAAATAGAGATCCCCATTTTTGATAGCAGGGGACAGGCGTCCCGCATCGGACAGGCCAAACTCGAGTTGGAAAAGGTAAGCAACAACAAACAATTGCTGGCCGATAACCTCCGCATGGAATACGTCTCCGCCAAGGCGTCCATGGACGTAGCGGTAGCAGCATTCAAAACCGCCAAATCCAACACAGAACTGTCCGACAAGATCCTGAACAAAATGACCATCAAACAAAAAGAGGGGATGGCCACCAGCATGGAACTGACCCAGGCGCAGAACCAACAGATCAATACCCAAATATCATACTACGCCGCTGCGGCCGATTTGCTGTTGGCCAAAGCACGGCTTCAAAAAGTACTCAACAAATAATTCCTTGATTAACCATGAAAAGACTGTTGTATTTCATTCCGGTACTTGCGCTTTTGGCCGCATGTCAGCAGAAGAACGGAGAGGGCGAGGTGGCCCGGCTCCATGCAGAGCGGGACAGCCTGAAATCCAAGTATGACGAAATAGGGAAACGCCTGGCAGAAATCGATGTGCAGCTCACCAAGCTTGACACAACCATTCAGAAACGTGTATTCCTGGTGTCTGCCCGCACCCTGCAACCCGATACCTTCGAACATTACTTCGAGGTTCAGGGCCTGGTTGAAGCGGATAAGAGCGTAACCATCACATCTGAAACAGGCGGTGATGTTAAACAGGTACTGGTTGAAGAAGGTGCCCAGGTTCAGGCCGGGCAAACCCTGGTGGTGCTCGACAGCGATATCCTGCGCTCCAGGGCATCGGAAGTGGAAGCCCAATACGATCTGGCCAACACTGTTTACGAAAAGCAAAAGAAACTCTGGGACCAGGGCATCGGGTCGGAAATCCAATACCTCCAGGCCAAAACCAACATGGAGTCGCTTGCCAAAGCCCGGAATACCATTCGTGAACAAATTCAGAAATCAGTGATCAAAGCACCATACAGTGGTGTTGTGGATGATGTCTTTGTGAAAGAAGGAGAATTGTCGATGCCCGGATTTCCGGTGCTGCGACTGGTCAACACGTCCCAGTCTTATCTCGTGGCGGATGTATCTGAACGCTATGTGGAAGATCTGAAAAAAGGAAACCATGCGCTCGTGAACTTTTCGATGGTGAACGACAACTGGTATGAAGGAAAAGTGCGGTCGGTGGGCAAATACATCAACCCCGACAACCGTACGTTCCGCATCCAGGTGGACATCCCCCGCGCCGATTTCGAGATGAAACCCAACATGCTATCGGCTGTGCGCATCCTCGATTTCAAATCCGACAGCGCCCTGGTCGTTCCTTCATCCGCCCTGATGCAGGATGCCGAGGGCAAGAATTACCTGTTCGTGGTCAACAATGGCCACGCGAAAAAAATATATGTGCAAACCGGCCTGACATACCAGGGTGATACCCATGTGAAACAAGGGTTGCATCCGGGTGAACAGGTGGTGCTGGCAGGTGCCAGAACCCTGAAGGACGGTGATCAACTTGAAGTACGGAATGACCATGAGTAATCAAGAAAAAAAGGGCCTCAAAAGGGAGTTTTTCCTCTCCACCCTCTCGGTGAACAACCGCACCACGGTGATGGTGCTGATGTTCATTATCGTGATCATGGGGCTGGTATCCTACAGCAGCATGCCCAAGGCATCTTTCCCGGATATCATCATCCCCCAGATTTATGTGGGAACGGCCTACCCCGGTAACTCGCCGGCCGACATGGAGAAACTGATCACGCGCCCGCTCGAAAAGGAGATCAATACCATCACAGACGTGGAGAAGATCACGTCCACTTCCCTGGACGGTTATTCCACCATCCTGGTTGAGTTCGATTTCTCCGTAAGCCCCACCGAAGCCCTGCGAAAAGTAAAGGATGCGGTGGACAAGGCCCGGGCCGAAGCCAGTTTTCCCAAGGACCTGCCGGCGGAACCGAACATCTTCGAAATGAACTTTTCGGAATTTCCCATCCTGAACATCAACCTCTCGGGTGACTTTTCGCCCAACCAGCTGAAGGAATACGCCGAGTACCTGGAAGATCGCATTGAGGACATCCCCGAAATTTCCCGCGTAGATATCCGTGGCCTGCAGGAAAAGGAAGTGGAGATCAGCGTGGATAAGAACCGGATGGAAGCGCTCAACATCAGCTTCAATGATATTGCCGGTGCGGTTTCCAACGAGAACCTGACCATCGCGGGAGGGGAGATATTGGTTGACGGATTGCGCCGCACGGTGCGTGCTGTGGGCGATTTCAACAACATGGATGAGATCCGCAACATCATTGTGAAGCAGGAGAAAGGGAACATCGTGTACCTGAAAGACATCGCGGACGTCAACTTCCAGTTCGAGGAGAGAAAGAGCTACGCCCGTGAATTTGAGAAGCCGGTTGTGATGTTGGATGTGGTGAAGCGTGCCGGTCAAAACCTGCTCTCCGCCATGGACGAAATCAAGGTGGTGCTGGATGACGCGAAGAAAACCACGCTGCCTCCCAACCTGACGATTTCACTTACCAATGACCAGTCGCAGATGACCCGCAACATGGTAGACAACCTCGAGAACTCCATCATTTCCGGTGTGATCCTCGTGGTGCTTGTGCTGCTGTTCTTCCTGGGTGTGAGGAATGCGCTCTTCGTGGGCATCGCCATCCCATTGTCCATGCTCACCGCCTTTGTGGTACTCGGTGCAATGGGTGCCACCATCAACATGATGGTGCTGTTCGGACTGATCCTGGCCCTGGGTATGCTGGTGGATAACGGGATCGTGGTGGTGGAGAACATCTATCGCTTGATGAGCGAAGGCATGTCGGCGCGACAGGCGGCCAAGGAAGGTGCGGGTGAGGTGGCCATCGCCATCATCGCATCCACCGCCACCACGCTGGCGGCTTTTCTGCCGCTGATGTTCTGGCCGGGTATGATGGGTGAGTTCATGGGCTTCCTGCCACTTACGCTCATCATCGTGCTGGGTTCTTCGCTGTTTGTAGGCTTGGTGATCAACCCGGTGTTTACGGCACTTTGGATGAAGGTGGAGGAAGATAAAGTGAACAAAAAACTGATGTTCCGCTTCTCAGGCGTTGCACTGGTACTTGCCGTGCTGTTTTATGCGGGAGGATTTATCACCATGGGAAGCCTGCTGATCTGTTGTGTGATCATATCCCTGATCAACGGTTTCCTCCTGGTGCCGGGTGCCCGCAGGTTTCAGGATGGTGCCATGCCCAGGGTGGAAAAATTCTACGAACGCTTCCTCGCATTCGCACTGAAAAAAGGCAATCGGCTTGTGTTCTTCTTCGGTACCATCGGTATGCTGGTGCTTTCATTCTTCCTGCTGGGCGTGTTTACACCCAAGGTGTTGTTCTTTCCGGAGAACATGCCCAAGTACGTGAACATCTTCATTGAACTGCCGATCGGAACCGATATTGAAAAGACGGATGAGGTGACCCGCAAGGTAGAGCACATTGTGATGAACGAAGTGCAGAAATTCGAGGTGGACAGCGGGAACAACTTCCTGGTTGAAAGTGTGATCGCTAACGTTGGACAGGGAACCACCGACCCGAACGAAGGGCCGTCGATGGGTAATACGCCACACCGCGCCCGTATCACTGTTAACTTCCGGGAGTTCCAGTACAGAACAGATCCCCGTACCGGTGACAAGGTGAATACCAGCGACGTGATGGAAGATCTGCGTAAGGCGGTTAAGGGAAAAATACCCGGTGTCAAAATCCGTGTGGAAAAAGACAAGGTAGGACCTCCGGCAGGTGCACCCATCAACATTGAAATCACGGGTGACGATATTGACCAGTTGCTTTCGGAAGGTGATAAGATCAGAAGCTTCATTGAATCCAAGAACATTCTTGGAATCGATGAACTGAAACTTGACATCGAACTGGGTAAACCCGAACTCATCATAGACATCGACCGTGCCAAAGCCCGGCGTTTGTCGCTCTCTACAGGACTGATCGCATCCACCATTCGCACCGCATTGTACGGGAATGAGATCTCCCAATACAAGGAAGGGGAAGATGAGTATCCGATCCAGCTGCGTTTCAAAAACAGGTACCGGTATGATGTGGAATCACTCATGAATACCCGCATCACCTTCCGGGACCAAACCAGCGGACGCATCAAACAGGTGCCGGTTTCGGCCGTGGCCTCAGCCAGGCAAAGCTCTACCTACAGCTCCATCAAACGAAAGAATGCCAACCGTGTGGTGACTGTTTTCTCCTCGGTTGCCGAAGGATACAATCCAACCGAAGTGGTATCCAACATCAAGGGTGCGATGGATGGGTACAAACTGCCCGACGGCATGGAATACAAGTTCACCGGAGAACAGGAAGAACAGGCAAAGGAAATGTCGTTCCTCGGAAAGGCACTCGTGATTGCGGTGTTGCTTATCTTCCTGATCATCGTGGCACAGTTCAACTCGGCCGCAACCCCGGTGCTGATCGTGGCGTCGGTGGTGTTCAGTTTGACCGGTGTGTTGCTCGGACTTGTGATTTTCCAGATGGAATTCGTGGTAATCATGACCATGATCGGTATCATCTCCCTGGCGGGGGTGGTGGTGAACAACGCCATCGTTCTTATCGACTTCACCAACCTGTTGCGCGATCGGCGAAAGGAAGAACTGGGTTTGGGCGAAGATGATAAACTGCCTTTCAATGAACTTGTTGTTTGCGTCATTCAGGCTGGTAAAACCCGTTTGCGCCCCGTGTTGCTGACCGCCATTACAACGGTGCTCGGACTCGTACCCCTGGCAACAGGTATGAACATCAACTTCTTCACCCTGCTTTCCGACCTGGATGCAGACATCTATTTCGGAGGTGACAACGTGATCTTCTGGGGCCCTATGTCCTGGGCGGTGATCTTCGGTCTGAGCTTCGCAACGTTCCTCACCCTGGTCATCATTCCGGTGATGTACCTGATGAAGGAGCGGTTGAAATACAGTGCCTCGGAACTGACAGAATAAAGCTGCTACGACCTCGTTCAGAATCAACAGGCGGATGTGCTCGGCGCATCCGCCTGTTTCGTTTCAGTTATGATGTTTTCACCTGCGGGGAACACCGCCATCGTTCCAAAACATTTGCTACATTTGTTATTCAGCTAAAAACAGAACCCCGGCATGAATTCCCCCGTATTACTAGGAATGGTCGGCCCCAATCAGGTGGTGATCATATTAATTATTGTGGTGCTTTTATTCGGTGCCAGAAAAATCCCTGACTTGATGAAAGGTGTGGGCCAGGGAATCAATGAATTCAAGAAAGCCACCAAGGATGAGAAGAAAGGCGAGGATAAGCCGAATAATTCTGAGGAGTCAAAGTAGCAACGTACGTTTGTCCGATTACCTGCTTCGTCTGCTGAAGCACATCTATCCGGGATCCATCGGATGGGCCATGTTTCTGTTGATGTTGCCGGGTGTGATCCGGGCATCTGTAGCTGAGCCGCAAGATTCCATTCCACAAACCCGAACGGATAGCATTGCATGGGTAGAGAACGATCAACCCGTAGCAGCCATGCTGGATAGCTTGCTATACCGCCATTATTTCGATTGTTCGGACTTCACCACGGATACCTCCGTTCTGAACATCTGTTTCTTTCCATCTGATAGCGTCCCTCGTTACGACGATGCCTATTACCAGGCCCAGCTGGAGAAACTGAACGCCGGCACCCCGATAGATATCACCTATAACGATGCCGTTCGGAAGTTCATTGAACTGTATGTGATACGCAAACGCAACCTGTCGTCCCGTGTGCTGGGCATGAGTGAACTCTATTTTCCCATGTTCGAAGAAGTGCTGGATGCGTACCAGCTTCCGCTGGAATTGAAATACCTGGCCATCGTGGAATCGGCTTTGAACCCCTCGGCGGTTTCGTCTGCAGGAGCCACCGGCCTCTGGCAGTTCATGTACCGCACCGGAAAGCTTTTCAAACTCGATGTCACGTCTTACGTTGATGACCGGCGGGATCCGTACCAATCCACCATCGCGGCATGTGAATACCTGCAACAGTTGTATGGCATGTTTCACGATTGGTTGCTCGTATTGGCTGCATACAACAGTGGCCCCGGAACGGTTAGCCGCGCCATTCGCAGATCCGGCGGCGTCACTGATTACTGGCAATTGAGAAAGTATCTTCCTTCGGAAACCAGGGGTTATGTCCCTGCATTTATCGCTGCCATGTATTTCATGAACAATGCCGCCGCGCACAATTTGTATCCGATTCCGCCGCGCAAAATGTTTTTCGAGGTGGATACCGTGCATGTGAAACAGCCACTTAAGCTCGACCAACTCAGCCTGATGCTCAACGTTCCCATGGAAGACCTGGAGTACCTCAACCCGGTGTACAAACTCGGGGAGGTGGTGCTGCGCGACAAAAAACCAACGGTGTTGACGTTACCCGTGGAAAAAATCCCGATGTTCATTAACAATGAGCAAGCCATCTATGCCTACCAAAACAAGCCTGCGGCTGACAGTTTGCCCGACGGCACGGCCGTTACGTATGTGAGCAAGGTGGTGAAGGAATATCATACCGTGAGACGCGGTGAATACCTCGGCGCAATCGCATATAGCAACAATTGTTCGGTGGAAGATATCCGTGCATGGAACCACCTTCGCTCCAATATGATCTATCCGGGGCAACGACTGGTTATTGAAAGGGAGATCAAGGAGGCGGTTCCGGTTGCACAACCGGAAGAAATCGTTGCCGAAAAGGAACACCCTTCCCCGGGTTCTCCTACATCCGCAGAGGATGGAAATTACATCATGTACGAGGTGCAGCCCGGCGATACGTTGCTGGATATCGCAAATAAATACAGCGGTATCACCGTTCATCACCTGAGACAACTGAATGGATTCCAGGAGTCGCAGGAACCCAAACCAGGTACAAAAATCAAAGTAAGTGTCAAAGGCTGAACACCACCCGATCTTTTCCATCCGCTTTTTCATTCTTTTTCATTTATTGGCCGCCGTAATATTCCTGCCACTGGCGTGTGATACGGGCGATTCACGCATTCTTCCATCCTATACCGGAAGACCCGGAGAAATCCTGGGTGTCTTATCCAATGAATTGTATGAAGGACAAACGGGCAAGGTGATGAAAGCCATGTTCAAGCAAGACATGAAAGGGATACCTCAGAGTGAACCGCTGTTTGAGATGAATACCGTTCCACCCGAAAGCTTTTCCAGTACCTTTCGCACGTATCTGAACATCCTCAACCTGGTGGTAGATGATAGCAGGGAAGCGGGTATCTATTTCCAGAAAGATCAATGGGCCAAACAGCAAATGGTGGCAACCGTAGTAGGACCCAATGATCAGGCGATTGCTGATATCATGAGGGCCCAGCAGGAAAAGCTGATCTACTTCTTTCAACTGAACGACAGGAAACGGTTGTTGAACGGATTCGTGAAAGACACCGAACTGATGGCCTTGTGCAAGGAGAAATTCGACCTGAATATGTTTGTTCCGATCGATTTCCGTTTGGCAGTGGATACCGCTGACTTTGCCTGGTTCCGGCATGAAACAGCGGAAACCTCCACCGACCTGGTGGTGATTCGCACATCTTATAAAGACACAGCTGATTTTTCTGTTGATTCCATCCTGACGACCATCAATACCAGGGCACGGAGGTATATCCCGGGTCCAACACCCGGATCCTATTTCAACATCGCTACAGATATCCCGGTGCAGGAAACCAGGTTTTCACAACATCAGGCATTCGGTGCGGTTGAATTGAGGGGTTTGTGGCACGTGGAAGGTGATTTTATGGGCGGGCCCTATGTGAGTTTCACACAGCTGGACCCATCCGGAAAGAACCTGATCACCGTTATGGGTTTTGTGTATGCACCCAAGTTTAAGAAACGGGAATACGTGCTAAAGGTGGATGCACTACTGTACTCGGCACGTTATGATTCGGCAGTGGAGAAGGAAAAACCGCAGATGGGTGTCAGTGAAAAACCTGTTCAAGAACCTGATAAGACCTCAACTCCCCGAAACCAGGGCGATGGAATCTGAGATAACTGAGCAGGATTGCGGTCAACCGTTTGCGCATGGGTCGGCCGATGGTGTTGAATACCACGTCACCGGGTAATGCCTCCAGCATTTCCGATAAAACCAGGCTTTCCTCCCGGGTTGGCGCATCAGGAGATGATGCCGGATGCCTGAAAAATTCACCTTCCTCAAGATGAAAATACGGCGCATCTTCGGTGCGGTTGTTGTGCGGTTGTATGCCCAGGTGACGCATTAATCCCAGAGGAAACCCGATGATAAATGAAGAGGATACCCCAGGTGCATCATCGAGATCAATGATGGTTTGCCTGACGAAACGGAACAATTGCGGTGAAGTCGCTTCCTCCCTCAAAGCCTTGTGCAGCAACTCAGCTGTAAAAAGGGCCAGCGAAATTTTGATCGGATCTTGTTGAAGGGTAAGCAGTGGATGTGCATTCTGTACTTCCCGTATATGATGCAGCTGGGATTTTTCCCTGAGAGAAAACGATATTTCCAGGATACTCAGTGGTTGAAGCAAGCCTTTGTTGCGGTTGCTTTTGGCGTTTCCCCTTGAACTGATTACAGAGCGCATGCCGAGATCTTCGGTCAACACCCGGGTGATCAATTTATTTTCCTGAAAACGGATGCTGTTGAGTACGATGGCTTCGCAGGTGCGGAACATGGTCAGCTGCCGTGTATCAGCACGATTTTGGTTACCAGCGTTTCACTGCCATCGTCGTTGGTGCAGAACACCAGGTATACACCACTGCTGGCACGTTGCCCGTCAAAGTTCTTGCCATCCCAGATGGCCTGGCCACCCAATGCGGTGGTCTCAAACACAATGGATCCGCTGATGGTTGTGATCTTCACATTGGCATCTTCCACCAATCCGCGAATGGCGATCGGACCGTCATAATTTTCCCGCACAGGATTGGGGTAAACCAGAATTTCCTTGAATTCATTCTCGCCTTTGGTGGCTGTAGCTTTGTAGGAGATCACGCCACGGTCGGTGGCAAAGAATACTTCACCGTTGTCATGATTGATAGCGATGGATACGATTTTATTGGAGAAGAGCGGACTGTTCTCTGCGGTAAAGTGTAGCAGTTCTTTGGTGCCATCGGGAGACAGCAAAAATACACCGGACATATCTGTGCCCAACCATTTTCGGTTTGCCCCGTCAACCGCAATGGAGGTAATCGCATTTCCATCAAGCAAATATTCTGTGTATCCATCCCTTTCAACCAGGATTCGCTGGGCTTCCGCTGCATCTCCACCATCAAACACCGATTCGGGGGTATAAAACACACATGGACCTTCTGCGGTGCCCACCCATATTTCACCTTCCCGGTCTTCTGCAATGGAAAGTACTTCATCCGATGGTAGATTCCCTTTACCAATGCCGCTCTCCAGGAATTTCCTGCGGTCGTCCGAGGTATTGTCCAGTGTGTGGTTGGCATCAAAAACCGCGATGCCTTTGGTGGGACCGCGAACCACCAGTACCCATTGAGCACCTGAAGAGGAAGAAATAACGTCGGCTACGTTGTTGGCGGTTGTAACCTTGCTTCCCAGGCTGAAGGCGCTCCATTTTCCGTCTGCGCGTTTCACCACCAGGGGTTTGGCAACGGAGGAGTTGGTCATCCACAGATTCTGCTCATCATCCCACGCAAGTCCACCTACACCGATCCAGAAATAGCCAGGTACGTCAATTCGTTGAAGGTCGCTGTTCAGGTCATTGTACATGTTGGTGATCTGCCCGTTTGTGATTTCGGCCAGACCCCGGCTCCAGCTGGCCACATATATTCTGTCAGCATTGGAAGGATCCACCGTGATGCGGATGGGGTCGAAGAGTGTATCCATACCTGAGGTATTGTCGCGGTTGATGTTGGTCCATGTCTGGTTATCGAACATGAAAATGCCGTCGGTTCGCCACATGTTTCCCCAGGATGCGTTCACGCCGCCGCTTGCCACCCACAGCTTGCCGTTATCTATGGCCAGGCCGGCTACATTGCTGGTCCATGGTCCCTTGGGGGCGATTTGTTCGCTGATGCTGTTGTTGAGATAGCGGATAAGGCCATACCGGCCATCGGCGATCCACATCACACCAGCTTCGCCCGGAATGGCCTGCCATGGATCGACAGATCCGCCCCATCCTTGCATGAGTTCAGTTCTGGTGAGGGTGTTGTCAAATTGTTCTACACTGAAATAGTTTGTCCGGAACAGATAACCGTTGTGCACTTCCAGGTTATGAAGTTCCCAGGAACTAAGCGAATCCACATAGCCCCACTTGGTGCCATTGTAATATAACAGGGTATCGCGATTGAAACCTGTACCATTTCTGTTTACAAATATCAGGCTGTTCAACGCCGCAATGTGGTCATAGGAAGCAACCGGTTCTTTGAGTCCGGCCGATTCCCTTGTCCAGTTGGCATAGTTGGCAAGGTTGGGGTTGGTAGCACTCGCCTTGTAAATTCCTTTCTCTGTTGCGGCGAAGAAATACGGGCCGTTGCAGGTCAGGTCGTTCACGCCCAGTTGGGAACCGTTCTCTCCGATGATGTAGGTGTCCTTTACTTCTTTTCGGGTTACATCCAGCACCACAATGCCAAAGCCGCATGACAGGTAGGCGAGGTTGCCCTGGATCAGGATTTTGTTGATGATTTTGCTGCCCAGGATCGGCTTTCGTTTGATATCGCTGATGTTGTAGATCTGGTTGTTTTCGATGATGTCCACGTTGGCATTCGAATAAGCCACCACCAGCAGTTGGTGTGCATCATCCCAGGCAATGGCATTCACTTCGAAATCAGACAGGCCGGACACCTTCGTGTAGCGGGTAATGGATTGGTCGTTTAGTGAATATTCAAACAAGCCGTAGCCGGTGGCACAATATACTTTGTCCTTTGCGTAGGCGATGGATTTCACGTTGTTGTAGGGGAGGTGGTCACGCCATTGACCGATGGATATCTCCTGTCCGTATGCATTGAACAGCCAGCCCAGCAACAGGCCCATCAGCAGGGTGTAATGCAAGTTTGGATGTTGTTTCTTTTGTGCCATGCAGCGAACTTACCTTAAATGAGGTAGACGAAGAACATCAGAAAGTGTGCATTATTGTATTGAACACGGTGTGGAAGCATCTAAGGGCACAGGCGGGAAATATCTGCGACGGTGCCTTCTTCGGAAAAATAAATTTCCATCCAGCATCCCATGTAGTTTTGGTCAGGCGTAAAATGCTGGTCGTATCGGTATCGCCAGCGTGCACCTTCCTGATCAGGTTTGCCAAGGAAGAAACGAACTTCCGATTTGGAGAGGCCTTTTACGAAGGATGGGTCTTCATCCAGCGCTTTTGCAAGCGCATTCCTTGCGGTGCTGTTTTGTTCAACCGTGTCTTTTTTCCATTCGGCGGATGCCTTCAACGCCGCTTCGTTCCATGCCAATGAATGGTCATCCATTCTTTCCCATTGCAATGTAGATTCTCCATAGGCCTGGGTGCGTTTTTCAACTACGGTTCGCTGATCGGTTTTGGAGGTAGGATCCTGGCTATCCGTTTTGTCAGAGGCATGCTGACAACCTTGCTTCAGGATAAATACAAGCAGCAGGGCAGCAATATTCAGAGGTTGCGTCATTTTTCTGCGGTTTTGGTTAAACCTACATAAATTGATCCAATTTGAAAAACAGGTGTTCCGGTATTACTCTTTGATGCCTTCGAGATCAAGCATGAAGGCATAAATAAATGCGGTTTCATGAAAGCGACGGAAACGCCCGGAAGCACCGCCATGACCGGCTTCCATGTTGGTTTGTAACAACAGCAGGTTGTCATCGGTTTTCATGTCCCTCAACTTGGCAACCCATTTGGCCGGTTCCCAATACTGGACCTGACTGTCGAACAATCCCGTAGTGACCAGGATGTTCGGATAATTCATGCGTTTCACATTGTCATACGGTGAGTAGGAAAGCATGTAGTCATAAGAATCCTTGTTCTTGGGATTGCCCCATTCATCAAATTCGTTGGTGGTAAGCGGAATGGTTTCATCCAGCATGGTGGATACCACATCCACGAAGGGCACCCTGGCCACAACCCCGTGAAATACTTCCGGGGCCATGTTCAGAACCGCGCCCATCAACAATCCACCCGCACTTCCGCCCATGGCATACAAATGTTCAGCTGATGTGTATCGCTGATCGATCAGGAATTTCGCACAGTCTATGAAGTCGGTGAAGGTATTTTTCTTGTGAAACATTTTTCCGTCATCATACCAGGATCGCCCCATTTCCTGACCGCCCCGGATGTGTGCAATGGCAAAAATGAACCCACGGTCCAGCAGGCTCAGTCGGTCGCTGGAAAACCCGGGATCAATCGAATACCCGTAGGAGCCGTATGCATATAGCAACAAAGGGTTTTTCCCGTTAGAAGGGTCCATATCTTTCCTGTATACAAGCGAGATGGGAATTTTGGTGCCGCCACTTGCCGTTGCCCACAATCGTTTACCCACGTATTGTGAGGGGTCATGTCCGCCCACGACTTCTTCGGTTTTCTTCAGCTGTTTATCCCGCGTGTTCATGTCGTAATCGTAGATGGAATAGGGTGTGGTCAGGGAGGAATAAGCGAACCGCAGCTGGTTGGTTTTGTATTCTGCATTTGATGTGGGATATGTGACATAGGCTTCTTCATCAAAAGCGATCACATGATCATCACCGGTTTCCAGGTTGAGTACCCGTATGTGGGTGAGCGCGTTGGATCTTTCAGTGAGCACGATGTGGTGTTCAAACACGTCGAATGCGGCCAGCAAAGCGTCTTCTCTTGTTCCCCATTTCTCTTTCCAGTTTGATTTGTCGGTTTGCTTTTCCGGGCATTCCATCAGCCGGAAGTTGTTTGCATCCAGGTTTGTTAGGATGTAAAAAGAATGACCGGCATGTTCGATGTCGTATTTCAGGTCCTTCGCAATGGCAGTGAAAGATTTGAAAGCACCATTCGGTTGATTGGCATCCAAAATCAGCCAATGGTCCGTCATCGTGCTGGATGCCTGGATCATCACAAACCGACCGGATTTGCTGCGTGTGACATCAATGTAATAGGAGGGGTCTGTTTCGTGGTATTTCAACTGGTCCTGTGCAACGTCCTGCCCCAGCTGATGGCTCCATATTTTTTCAGACAAAAGCGATACAGGGTGTTTGCTGGTGTAAAAGTAGGTCAGGTTATCGTTGGCCCAGGCCCCATCACCGGTGGTGTTGGGGATCTGATCGGTCAGCCACTCACCCGTTGCCAGGTTTTTGAAACGGATGGTATAGATGCGGCGGCTCAATGTATCTTCACCGAAAGCGAGCAGGTTGTTATCCGGACTCACAGTCAGACCCGTAGCGCTGTAGTATGCGTGTTTGCCCGCCAGTTCGTTCACGTCCAGGATCACCTCTTCAGGTGCATCCGTGCTCCCTTTTTTGCGGCAGTAAATGGGATATTCCTTGCCTTCTTCGTATCGCGAGTAATAGTAATATCCGTTTTTCGGGTAGGGAACGGATGCGTCGTCTTTTTTTATGCGTCCGGTTATTTCCTGGAACAGCTTTTCCTGGAAAGGTTCGGTATGTTCCAGTATCGATTGGGTGTAGTCGTTCTCGGCATTCAGGTAATCCAATACCTGTTGGGTTTGCGGATCGGGCTGGGATGCACTTTTCTGTTCGTCGGTGAGACGCATCCAGAAGTACGGGTCCATTCGTTTGTTGCCATGTTCGGTCAGTACACAATCCTTTTTGGCTGCGATGGGAGGTTGCAAGGTTTCTTTCAGCATGTTTTCGGGTGCGTTAGACGGATGCTGGCATGAGAGCCACAGGCCAGCGGCCATAAGCGTTCCCGTTAGCCGCATCGTAATTCTTTTCATGAGTTGGGATGGATTTGCTGCGTGAATTTAGCTTTTTGCCGATACCCGGTCAACCCTGTCGGTTCGATTGTGAGAAGAAGTGCTGAATGATGCCGGCTCGTTTTTGTCCCACCACACGAGCTAGGTCTTCAGATGAAGCCTGGCGCACGCCTTTAACAGATCCGAATGCCTTCAGCAGTTTGGTACGTGTGACCTGCCCGATACCTGGAACTTGATCCAGTTCGGAAGTGAGGGCGCTTTTGATCCGTTTGTTTCTGTGATGGGTGATGCCGAAACGATGGGCTTCATTCCGCAGCTGCTGGATCAACTTCAGGCTTTCCGATTTTTTGTCGAGATACAGTGGTATACTGTCACCCGGGAAGTAGATCTCTTCCAGTTTTTTTGCAATGCCGATAATGGCCATCTTTCCCCGTAATCCCAGTTTGTCAATGCTTTTTAGGGCGGCTCCGAGTTGGCCTTTGCCACCATCGATGATGATCAGTTGGGGCAGATGCTCGTTTTCATCTTGCATGCGTTTGTATCGTCTGAAGATGATCTCTTCCATGGACGCGAAATCATCAGGCCCTTGAACCGTTCGGATATTGAAATGACGATAATCTTTTTTGGATGGCTTGGCATCTTTAAAAACCACCATCGCAGCCACTGGTTCATGCCCCTGGAAGTTCGAATTATCAAAACATTCGATGTGCTGCGGCAGTTCCTTCATCCGGAGATCTTTCTGCAAAGTTTCCAGGATGCGTTGGGCGTGCGTGGTTTTTTTTGGCTTGGTCAGGCGTTGCCGCTGACGATCCATGAGGTAGTATTTGACGTTCCTTTCGGCGAGATCAAGCAGTTTCTTCTTGTCGCCCCGTTCGGGCACAATTAACTGAAAGCGGCCATCGGTTTCAACTTCAAAAGGCAAGATCACCTCCCGCGCATCGCTCTTCACTTTTAGGCGAATATCGGTGATGGCGAAGCTCAACAACTCTTCACGACTTTCATTGAGTCCGGTATTCAACTCCACGGTATGGGTTTGCACAATGGCTCCGTTCACAATCCTCAGGTAGTTCACGTAGGCTACGTTTTCATGGGTATCAATGGCAAATACATCCACATGATCGATCCTTGGATTCACAACAGTTGATTTGGCCTGGAATGCTTCCAGCTTCTGGAGTTTTTCTTTGGTGACCTGGGCTTTTTCAAAAGCGAAAGTATCGGCAAAACCTTTCATCTGAAGTTTGAGATGCTGGATCACTTCCCCGATGTTCCCTTTGATGATGTTGCGGATGTGCCGGATGTTGGCATCATAATCCTCTTCACTTTGTAAACCCTCACATGGCCCCATGCAGTTCCCGATCTGGTATTCCAGGCAGATGCGAAATTTCTTTTTTTCGATGTTTTCTTCCGTAAGGGCCAGCGTGCAGTTCCGGATGGGATATAATTTGGTCACCAGCTCCAACAGGGTGTTCATGACTTTCACGTTTGCATACGGACCGAAGTACTCCGAGCCGTCCTGCACCGGGTTGCGCATGCCGTATATGCGTGGAAACCGCTCGTTGCGGATGCAGATCCATGGAAAGGATTTGTCATCCCGTAGCTTGATGTTGTAGCGGGGCTGATACTTTTTGATCAGGCTGTTCTCCAGGAGAAATGCATCGAATTCGGTCTCCACCACCATGTAATGAATGTCGGCAATCCGTGAGACCAACACCGCTGTTTTCCGGTTGTCAAAATGCTTGGTGAAATACGATTGTACCCGTTTGCGGATATCCCGGGCTTTTCCGATGTAGATGATCTTGCCCTGGTCATCCATAAACTGGTAGATACCGGGCTTGTGCGGAAGCTCCGAAACAATTTCAGCCAGTTTATGTGATTTTTCTTTCAAGTTGAAGCTGTAAGGACAGGGTGTCCGGCCGTTTCACCGGAAATACAACCAGATTTGCAAAGGTACATATTGATGTGGTTAAATGTCAGGTAGTTAAACAAAAACCTGCGGTATTATTGGCCATTGGCACTTTCATTCCGGTTGGTGGAGAACTTTATGCAGTTGGTCGAGACCAGCCCTGAAACAGCCTAAAATAAGGGATTGTTGAGTAACAATAGGTGTTTATGCCTAGTAAAAATACTAGGTTCATGTATAACTCACGTGTGTATATAGATTCCAATGCAACATAAATCCATTATACAGCTTGTTCTGTTATTTATGGCGGGTGCTCTCGCAGCAGGCGCTCAGCCTGTTGTTACCAAAGGTGCTGCCTCATTCACCGAAGCATGCGGTGCCTGGAAAACCGTAACGGATATAGTTGTAACCGAAGGTGCTGCAAACGATTTTGCAGCCAGCCAAACCAACCTTACTTATGTATTGGGCGCTCCCACGGGGTTTGAATTTAAACCCGGAGTGGGAAGTGTATCCAAAGCGAATGGAAGGGACGTTAGCTCCGTTTCCATCAATGTAACTTCAGGCCAGATAACGGTCACCATCACCACAGACGGCACACCCACTAAAACGGACGTTGTCACCATATCAGGCGTTGAAATGATGATTACCACAGCTACCGTTGCCGGCAGCCCTTATCATGTTACCTATGATGCTGGTTCATCCTCTGGCTCGTGGAATACAGTGGATGGTACGCAACACGCTGATCTTACTGTTTCAGCCGGAGGCACGAACATTACATCCAATGGTACAGGTGGTGGTAACTGGAACACAGCTTCTACTTGGAGTCCCACCCAGGTGCCCACTGAATGTGATAATGTTACAATTATCGGGTCAGATGTGGTAACTGTGGATGCTGATGTAAGCGTATCGGATCTTACGATCGGTGCTTCTGCAACCCTGACCCATGGCAATAACAACCAGATTGATTTATATGGCAGCTATACCAACAACGGTAGCCACTTGGGCGGAAACGGAAGCAGTAGGTTATACCTGGATGGTAATGCGGTTGCAATTGATGGTACGGGTTCTATCGGGGTAGGAGGAGGCATATATGTGGAGGGCAACTATGACATAGCTGCTACGGCAGCATTGTCCGCATCCAAAACAATCACCATTGATGGTGCCAATACAGTTACCAATAATGGATCTGTGACTACCACGGCAACCATTACCGGTACCGGAACATGGATCAATGCTGCCAATGCAACGTTGATCACGACCTCGACAATTACCTCCGGCCTTACCGCAAATGCTGCCGGAAACCTTGTTCATTACAACAATGGCGGAAACCAAAATATCAAAGCAGCGAGTTATGCCAACATTACCTTCAGCGGATCAGGTAACAAAACCCTGCAAGGTAACATTGTGGTTGGTGAAGATTTAACCTTGAATTCCGGTCCTACGCTGGCGACAAGTTCTTACCATATTTCACTTGCCGGTGACTGGATTAACAATGGGGGTAATGTGAACCACAGCAACACGTGTATCCTTACCTTGAATGGAGCCAGCGACCAAAAGATCACTTCTGCAGGCAAGGCGTTTTATGACATTGTGGTGAACAACACAGGCGCGGCGGGCTCGGATGACATCTTGCCGCAGGATGCACTTACTGCAAATGGAAGCGTCACCCTTACGGATGGAGACTTGAATGCCAACGGTTTTAATATATCCGTAGGAAAGAACTGGACTGTGGGCGCATCCGGATCCTTTACACACGGCAATGCCAATACAGTTACTTTCAATGGTACGGCGGTGCAAACCATTACTTCCAATGGAAATTCGTTTTACTTGTTTACAACCAACAACACAGCGGGTGCCGCTAGTGATGATATTATCCTGGCAGATGACCTCACCGTTCTGAGCACACTTACGGTGACCGATGGAGAATTCAAACCTTCCGGAAATACGGCGTATGTGGCAGGTGATTGGACCATTGGCGCAACCGGTTCATTTACCCATGGAGGTTCCGGTACCGTGGTTTTGAATGGCGGTGTGGCACAAGCCATCACTTCCAATGCCCAACCATTTTACAACCTGACGATTTCCAATTCAAGTGGTGATGTGTCTTTATCGGATAATACAACGGTAGCTAATGCTTTGACGTTTAGCAGCGGATTTATATCTATAGGCGACTTTGACCTGACAACCACCACCATTTCCGGTGCGAGCTCGTCCAATTTTGTTGTTACCGACGGCATCGGAGAACTGGTAAAACCATCACTCAACTCGGCATTTACGTTCCCGATCGGGACCACAACATCCAGTTATACACCTGTTACCATTGATAATACAGCGGGTGCTGCCGGTGACTTCGGTACGCGGGTGTGTGAGAACGTGTTTGATGATGGTGCCTGTTCAGGCGGTACGCAGATTACATCCATGGTCATCAACAAAACCTGGCAGGTAAGTACTACATCAGGCTCTCCCAACTATAACATAACCACGCAGTGGAATGCGTCGGATGAGACGGGTGACTTTGACCGAAGCAAAACATACATCAGTATGTACACGGGAGGGGCATGGGACCAACAGAATGCCGAAGGGGCTGCAGGTGGATCCGACCCGTATACGGTCACTGCCACTGCCATGACGGCGGCAGGCCCCATCGGTGTGGGTGGCGGTGCCTTTGGTGCATTGCCCATAGAATTGTTGTCCTTCGAGGCGAAAACCGGCGAAGGATGTGTGGATCTTGAGTGGGTAACCGCATCCGAAACCAATAACGATTATTTCACCATAGAGAAGTCATCTGATGGCAAGGAATTCGCCGAGATTAAAACGGTTAAAGGTGCCGGTAACAGTGTTGCCATGTTGCACTATTATGCAAAGGATGAAAAGCCGCTTGATGGAATATCCTATTACCGTTTGAAACAAACGGATTTCGACGGAGCCTTTACTTACTCACAGGTGGTTGCGGTTCGCTACGATGCAAGTGTGATGTCTACCGGTCGGAAAGACGAACCTTCCATCGGTGTGTATCCCAATCCTACCACGGGGAAAGAGGTATCCATTAAACTGTCTAAGTTTAATAAGGATGAAGAAGTGCTTGTGGTGATCATGGATGAAACCGGCCGGGAGTACTATTCCAAAGTGATATTAACCAATACGGGTGGAGATACCGTGTTGGCTGTGGATCCTTACCGTAGGCTGGTACCCGGGCTCTATCTGGTGATAGCAAGCAGCCGCCAGTCGATCGTGAGCCAGAAACTGGTGATTAAACCATAGTGTAAAATACAATGCAGTGGACTGTGCATCACCGTTGGCGTTGAGCGGGGCGGATGATGCACAGCTTCTTTTTGTGGCCCTCATGGCCTGCCGCATCGAACCACTGGAAGTCGATCAAATAGATACCCGCAGCACAGATACCACCAGTCTTGTTTCTCCCATCCCAGAAAATTTCACCTTCTGAACCCGCATACACGCGGTCCAACAATGTAACAACCCACCTGCCTGCGCGGTCGAAGATGCGAATGCTGACAATGCTTGAGGGATGCGGTAGCTTGTAAGAAATCGCAAGTACATCATGATACCCGTCCTGATCCGGTGAGAAGGTTTGCGAACCAATGGACAACACATCATTGCCACCCCCTTCTGTCGGTTCTTGTGAATTCTTCCGACCGGGTGTGGCACCTCCCGATGCATCGGAAGCCGAATGCCAGTTTGTGCTGTCCTGGGTGTAATGATCCGCACGAAGTCGTTCCAACGAATACCCTTCAGGATCTTCCAGAAAGGGAAAATGATACGACGCGCGGTATGAAAACCTGTCCAGGATCACACTGTCTCCGGTAGTTAGCAAAACTGTTCCACGATCGTTATTTAGAGTAGGAAATCCGCTTGTTCTGACAGCTTGTGGTATGCATGCAGAAGGGTATTGTTCAGCGATCTTTTCTGGATCTGAGCTGCAGAATAGATATTCACCTGGCATGAACATCTGTTCGGATGCCGAAAGCTTGGTTTTGTTTTCCCATGCATGTGTGAATTCATTTTCACGCCACAAACAAAGATCAGCCAGATCTACCTCGTACATACTGTGGTTGTATATTTCCACAAAATCCACCCCGTCGTTGATGGGATCGAACAACACTTCGTTAATCACGATGTCGCCCGGCTGGGGTAGGTGGTATGAAAACGGATAGGATACAGGTTGGATCGGAATCCCGTTCAGATCTGCTACACCTGAGACCGACAGGGTATACAGCAAAGATTCCTGAAGATCAGCACTGAAGTGAAGCACTGCGACATGCGGATCTGTGGAAGATTTGAGCGCGTATTCCGGAGTGCCAATGTACCGGGACACACGGTAATGCTGCTCATTCATGGCCGATGACGTCAGAATGCTTTCTGAAAACCTTACCGCAATCGTGTTCGGGTTTAACACGCGAACGGAAACAATGCGGGGAGGTGTGGTATCCGTCCGTAAAGGACCGATGTAAATGTCATCCAGGAAAAAATCACTTGAGTGACTTTTCGTGTGGCGACACCAGAGTGCATTCAGCGGCCCTTCAGGTGGCCCGGCGGTCGCTTCCAGTTCCAATGAGAAATCGTCCTGACCCAGGGTATCCGACCAGATCTTCCATGTATTCTGTTGGTAGTTGACCCGTATGCGTACCTGTACTGATGAACCGCTGAAGGTTGCTGTTAGGCCTTGCCCAAGTACCGTTTGTATTCCGTTGTTCTCATGTATAAATTTCAAACGGTCTTCGTTGCCCGATTCACCGATCTGCAGAAAGTACCCATGGGTCGGTTCTCCATGTACCGTATCGCATGACAGGTAAAGCCGAAAACGGTTGTTTTCACTTGGCGGGAAAGCCAGTTTCAGCCAGAAACTCCATTCCCGCGCCGTGTCTGCCGGAATGGGTGCGAGTAACATGGCGGTGCCTTCTTCCTCGGGGCCCATCAGCTGCAATTGATGCTGTGGATTGACCCGGAATTTTGCCAGTTGCCCGGTCCATGTGGGATTGGAAGAAAGATCCCCATCCGAAAAATCATCTATCCATTGGGCCTGAACCCGACAAATTGAGAAGGATAATGCCAGGATGAAGAAGAAAAATAATGTTTTCAACGGAGGAACAAAATTTATGAAAAACTGAAGGTTATCAAGGGATTTCGCCGGCAAATTAGTACTTTTACAGGCCCAATTTTGAGGGGTGTAAGTTTCAACAACACATTATTCAAACTAAACAACCATGAAAGTAGCCGTTGTAGGAGCCACCGGTATGGTGGGTCAGGTTATGCTGAAGGTGCTCGAAGAGCGCGATTTACCCATTACAGAATTGATCCCTGTTGCCAGCGAGAAATCCATTGGTAAGGAGATTAAATACAAGGGTAAATCCTATAAGATTGTGGGCATGCAGGAGGCTGTGGACATGGTACCTGACATTGCCCTGTTTTCAGCGGGAGGCAGCACATCACTCGAGTGGGCGCCCAAATTTGCCGCCGCGGGCACAACCGTTATAGATAATTCCTCTGCATGGAGAATGGATCCCGACAAGAAACTGGTGGTTCCGGAAATCAATGCGGATGTGCTGGGTGACAATGACAAGATCATCGCTAATCCCAACTGTTCGACCATCCAGATGGTACTGGCGTTGTCTCCGCTTCACAAGAAATACGGGATCAAGCGTTTGATCATCTCCACCTATCAATCTGTAACCGGAACGGGAGTGAAGGCAGCCCAGCAAATGGAAGATGAGCGCAATGGTGTGGATGGTGTCAAAGCATACCCCCATCCGATCGACCGAAATTGTTTGCCCCAATGCGATGTATTTACAGAGAACGGTTACACGAAAGAGGAAATGAAGCTGGTGAATGAAACCAGAAAAATCCTTCGTGATCCTGCGATCGGTGTAACGGCCACGGCTGTTCGTGTACCGGTGATCGGTGGTCACTCGGAATCCGTGAATGTCGAATTCAAAGAAGAATTCGATATGAATGAAGTACGTTCCCTGTTGCAGCAACAGGACGGCGTTGTATTGCTGGATGAACCCGCATCCAACGTATATCCCATGCCCCTGAACGCACAGCATAAAGATGAAGTGTTTGTTGGCAGGTTGCGTCGGGATGAGTCCCAGCCCAAGACGTTGAACATGTGGATTGTTGCGGATAATCTTCGGAAAGGTGCCGCTACCAATGCTGTGCAGATTGCTCAGTACCTGACACAGAAAAGGCTGGTCGGAAAGTCCGTAGAAGCTTGATATTACATACTTTAGACTGAGTGAAGCCCGGGTGAATACATCCGGGCTTCTTTCGTTTTCGGCCTTTCCCCGGATTGGTGTGGTAACGTTTGACAGAGATTCATCGTAGAGGTGTTAATCCACATATTCATAAACCTACTAAAAAAGGGGGTAACCATGGCTGAAGGATATTGTGTAAAATGCAAGGCCAAAAAGGAAATGAAAGATGCCAAAGAGGTGGTCATGAAGAATGGAAGAAAGGCATTGAAAGGTACCTGTCCCACATGTGGAACAGGGATGTTCAAGATCCTTGGAAAAGCCTGATGAGGCCGATGGCCTTATCGAAAAGGACGCGGTCATAACCGGGTCCTTTTTTTTTTAGAAATAGTTGAATTCCGAACGGAATGTCGTACCTGAGGAATCCGTCGTACTTTGTTTCCACAACAGGCCGTAGGAGTTGTAACGGAAAGTCTGATCACTCACCAAGGCGTCGCTGGCATTGTGACGTGCAATTGAAACCACCTTGCCTTGCTCGTATTGCCATGTTTCATAACCGGTGAGGTTATTGTTTGCATCATATGTATCCGTTCTTCTTGAATTCATATAATGTGCGATCCTGAATACCGCGATCAAACTGCCGGTTGTGCCATCGTATCGCAGTGCCTTGTATAGGCTGTCCGTTGAATCGTAGAAATAGGCCTCGGAAAATGCCGGTTCTCCGTTGTGTTCTTCTTCCATGAATTCAACCCGACCCAGGCTGTCTCTCTGATAGGATCTGAACAGATCAAATGTATCCTTGTTTTCCCAGAAACGAATGGTATTTCCGGAAGAATCTGTTTCCCATTTCCTGAAAATCACACTTTGACCGGTGGACACATTGTAGGTGGTTTCTGTACGGAAATGTTGTGGGTTGTCATTCGTATACAGCACGTAGCTCACCTCTTTTTTCTTGTCGGTAATGAATCGTTTGGCGAGAAGTTCATCTCCCGACCAATCCCAGCTGATGGTTCCTACAAAAGTATCGTTCTGGTAACGGTACTCCTTGCAAACCTTTCCCTGGAATGCACCGGCTGTGGCGCATGGAGGAGGATCGTCCTTTCCGCATCCGTACCACAATCCGGTTAGTAAAGGAACAAGAAGTAACAAATACCTGCGCATGCTTTCCTGCTAAACACTAAATTTACCTTGTATGAAACAATGCAAGATACGTACAGCGAGGGAATTAAAGTGCCTGTTTGTGGTTTTTTCCCTTGTGTGGCCAGCGTTTTTACAGGCCCAGAATATTCCCAGTCTGGATTTCAATCATGCCAGAAAGTACTGGGAAGCGAACAATGACACGACCTATGTGGTGAATTTCTGGGCCACCTGGTGCGGACCGTGTGTCAAGGAATTACCCTTGTTTGATGCACTGGCCGATAAGTACCGCAACAAACCTGTAAAGGTCCTTCTGGTGAGCCTTGATATGAAAAGCCAGGTACCGGACAAATTATCCGCTTTTCTTGAGAAAAAGAAAATCAGATCGGAAGTGATTCATCTGGATGACCGGGATGCAAACCGGTGGATCCCTATGGTGGATGAAGCATGGACCGGTGCCATTCCAGCCACACTTATCCTGCAAAACAAAAGGGGAAAGAAGTATTTTGTAGAGTCTGAAATAGATGAGAAGAAGCTCCAGGATGCATTGAATCAGATTTACGATGAATAAAAAAAAGAGCCCCGCACAAGGCGGGACTCTTTTCTACGCATCAATGAATCAAGCACTACGCTACTGCTCGAAAGAAGTAGTACAAATGTAGTGCCCGGGCCTATAACCCGCTGTTAACGGCTCGTTAAGGCTTGTTAAAAAGTGTTAAGCCCTCTGTTTGCGGGCACCTAAGCGCTATTTTTGCTTTCACATGAACCGCAGAGTCATACGCTTTCTTATTGCCATGATCACCGTGGCGCTTATCGGTCTGGTAGGTATTCAAATGTATTGGATCCATAGCGCCATTGTGGTGAAGAACCACCGGTTCGAACAAAATGCGACCGAGGCGATGAACCAGGTAGTGATGAACCTGGAGAAAGCACGCATGGCCAAGAGGATCGAGCAACAGATGACCGCTACATCCCGACAACAATGGCATATGCAACTCGATTCGCTCCGGGAGGCGATTGAAAGATCAGCGCGTATTTTCTCAGATAAGTTCGAAGCAACGAGGGATTCGGTATTGATTCGCAAGCAACAGGGAAATGTGGTGATTCGATGGAGTGGCTATGTCGACGGAGATTCAACAGACACTGAGATGGAACTGCCATCGGAATTACAAGGCATGGAAGAACTTGCCAACCTGGGGCAGGAATGGTTCCGTAACATGCACAGCTGGCAGGAAGGTTTCCGGCAGAATATGGGCGACCAGGGTGATATGGTCGACGACATGTTTGACGAATTCTTCCAGGTGCTGGACCCGAATGAAGAAGAAACACTTCCGAGTGAACACGTAATGGATTCCATGCTCCGCGTTGAATTCGGAAACCGTGGCATTGATGCTCCTTTTGATTTCGGTGTGTATGACCGGCCGGCACGCAGTTTTACCCTCATTAATTCCGACGCATCCGAGGAGAAATTGCTGAAATCCAAATTCAAGATGAGCCTCCACCGCTCGGATTTCTTCAAAAAACCGGAGTTCCTGATTGTTCACTTTCCCCAAAGAAGCTTTTATCTCCTCAAGAACATGAGCATGATCATGTTTACATCGGTGATCCTGATTC
Source organism: Flavobacteriales bacterium (assembly GCA_020635855.1). Classification (NCBI taxonomy): domain Bacteria; kingdom Pseudomonadati; phylum Bacteroidota; class Flavobacteriia; order Flavobacteriales; species Flavobacteriales bacterium. Next base: position 734,068 of record JACJYZ010000004.1, read on the forward strand.
TGGTGTTGATCTTTTCTTTCTACTATACCATATCCACCATTTATCGCCAGAAGAAATTGTCGGACATAAAAAATGATTTCATCAACAACATGACCCACGAGTTCAAAACGCCGATCTCCACCATTTCCCTCGCTTGTGAGGCGTTGAGCGATCCGCAGATGAACACCACCGATAAAGCCAAACAACACTACGTGGGTATCATCCACGATGAAAACAAACGCCTGGGCATCATGGCCGAAAATCTGCTTCGAACGGCCGTACTGGATAAGGGAGAACTCAAACTGAAAATCGTGGATACGGATGTGCATCCCATCATCCAGGATGCGATTCGGAACATCGCTGTTCTTCTGGACAAACGCAAAGGCCAGATTACACCGCACCTGGATGCAACCATCAGTGTGATCGGTGCAGACCGCGTTCACCTCACCAATGTCATTTATAATCTTCTCGACAACGCCATTAAATACACCGAACAGGAACCAGACATCCACATCTATACCCGCAATGGAACCGATGGTTTGTACATATCGGTTCAGGACAATGGTATTGGCATCAGCAAAGAAGCCCAGAAAAAAATCTTTGATAAATTGTACCGGGTTCCGACCGGAAATATCCACAATGTAAAGGGCTTCGGCCTTGGCCTCAGTTACGTGAAGAACATCGTGGAAATGCACGGTGGGCAGGTGAGCGTTGAAAGTCAGCCCGGGAAGGGCAGCACATTTGAAATTTTCTTACCCAATCAAAATTGATCGCTATGGAAACGACCAGGAAGAAAATCCTGCTTGTGGAAGATGACCCGAACCTGGGCAGTATTCTTCAGGAGTATCTGAATGCAAAAGGATTCAAAACCAACCTGAGCCGCAACGGCAAGGAAGGATATGATGCTTTTTTGAAAGAGGATTATGATGTGCTGCTGCTGGATGTTATGATGCCGGTCAAAGACGGATTCACCCTGGCACGCGAGATCCGTGAGATCGATACGCAGACCCCGGTGATCTTTCTAACCGCCAAATCCATGAAAGAAGATACCCTGGAAGGTTTTCGGCTGGGTGGAGATGACTACATCACCAAACCTTTCAGCATGGAAGAACTGTTGCTGCGCATCCAGGCCATCCTGAAACGCACCGGTCAACCGAATGACGATGCATCTCTTCAGGAGTTTGATCTGGGTAAATTTCATTTCAACTACGACCAACAGTTGCTGCAGATAGGAGATAAGGAAACCAAACTCACTTCCAAGGAATCGGATCTGCTCAAGCTCCTGTGCGCGCACAAGAACCAGGTGCTGGAGCGGAACTACGCGCTCCAGCGAATATGGAAAGACGATAATTATTTCAATTCCCGTAGCATGGATGTGTACATTGCCAAACTCCGCAAACACCTCAAGGAAGATCCGGCGGTTGAAATACTCAACATCCATGGCCGTGGTTTCAAATTGCTTGTTAACCCGGATTGAGTATCTGCCGCAATCCCAGTATATCTGCTTTTGACCGTAACAGGCGTTCGTAAACCTGCTGATTTGTTGTAACTTTGCGGTGAACCACCTCAATAGGCCGGACGCTTTGCCAACGCAGGCGTGCGAACGGTCCGCAAGGGAACAAGCAGATGAGCGAGCAAATTAAACACGAGTGCGGAATTGCCCTGATCCGGTTATTGAAACCCCTGGATCATTTTCAGAAAAAATACGGTACACCTCTCTATGGTCTGAATAAACTGTATCTGCTCATGCAGAAACAGCACAACCGCGGACAGGATGGAGCCGGTGTAGCAACCATCAAACTCGACATGGATCCTGGAAGGCGTTACATCAGTCGCTACCGATCCAACAGCAGCCAACCCATCCAGGATATTTTCTTCCGCATTAACCAGAAATTTGAAGCGGTTCGCAGAAAAGATCCCGCTCTCATGCAGGACACCCGCTGGCTGAAAAACAATGTTGCATTCGCAGGGGAATTGCTCCTAGGACATTTGCGCTACGGTACCTTCGGCAAGAATTCCATCGAATACTGCCACCCCTTTCTGCGACAAAACAACTGGATGACCCGCAACCTGGTGGTCGCTGGAAATTTTAACCTCACCAATGTGGATGAACTCTTCCAGCAATTGGTGGAACTCGGACAACACCCGAAAGAAAAATCGGATACGGTGACCGTACTGGAAAAGATCGGTCACTTCCTGGATGTGGAGAATGAACGCCTGTTCAAAGAATATAAAAAAGAAGGCTTTTCCAATGCGGATATTTCACCGCGCATCGCCTCCAACATCGACCTGCAACATATCCTGCAGGAATCATCCAGGAAATGGGATGGTGGATATGTGATCGCCGGCCTGCTCGGCCATGGCGATGCCTTCGTGGTGCGTGACCCGAACGGCATTCGCCCGGTATGGTACTACAAGGATGATGAAAAGGTGGTGGTAACATCCGAAAGGCCACCCATTCAACTTGCGTTTGATGTGGCCGTGGACCAGATCCGCGAAATCCAGCCCGGGCACGCATTGATCCTGAAAAAAAACGGCGAGATTTCGGAAGTGTCCATCCGGGCTCAGGCCGAAAGAAAATCATGCTCGTTCGAAAGGATCTATTTCTCACGTGGAAACGACAAAGACATCTACCGGGAACGGAAAGCGTTGGGTGCAGCCCTCTGTCCCGCCATCCTGAACGCTGTTGAGCATGACCTGGAAAACACCGTGTTTTCCTTCATCCCCAACACAGCTGAGGTAGCCTACCATGGGATGATCGAAGGGTTGGAAGAACACCTGGATGACGTCAAATCAAAAGCGATATTGAAAGCAGGTGCGTCCCTCACACCCGAATCGCTGGCAAAAATCATGTCGGTAAGGCCCAGGGCTGAGAAGATCGCCATCAAGGATATCAAGTTGCGTACGTTCATTGCGGCCGATCAGGACCGTGAAGGACTCGTTGCCCACGTGTATGACACCACTTACGGCGTGGTCAGGAGAGGTGTGGACAACCTGGTGGTGATCGATGATTCCATCGTGCGTGGCACCACACTCAAACAAAGCATCATCAAAATCCTCGACCGGCTTTCCCCCAAAAAGATATTGATCGTTTCATCCGCACCCCAGATCCGATACCCCGACTGCTACGGCATTGATATGGCCAAGCTGGGTGACTTCGTGGCGTTCAGGGCTGCCGTGGCGCTGCTCAAGGAACGTTTCATGGATGACGTCCTGGAACGGGTGTATGAAAAAGCCAAAGGCCAGGAAGACCTGCCCAAAGAACATACGGTGAATGTGGTCAAGGAAATCTATGAACCCTTTACGCCGGAAGAAGTGGCTGCCAAAATCGCCGAACTGCTTCGCCCCGACGACCTGAAAGCCGACCTGGAAATCATCTTCCAATCGCTGGACGGCTTGCACAAAGCCTGCCCCGAACATATGGGAGATTGGTACTTTTCAGGTGACTATCCCACACCCGGTGGCAACAAAGTGGTGAACCGCGCCTTCATGAATTTCATGGAAGGGAAGAATGTGAGGGCTTATTAATCCCTGAGATCTACTACCAGCTGCATACATGGATGGATTTCGAAAACTGATACAGCAATGAAATCAATCCTATTTTTGGCATTCATGCTTATGGCTTCCGTGGGAGCCTGTCAGACTCCTATTTACTCTATCCCTCACCAGGATAACAGCGCAGCAATGTATGTTGATTATCAACCCCACGAGGGTATATGTGAGGTTTATAAAGATTCTTTACTCAAAGGATATTTTCTTTATTCCATCGAATGGAAAAGAAACCTGGTTAATGAGTTGGTGCCAAAGCCATATTACAAATACTTCAAATCAAAGGATGACAGTGATTTCGTTGAGATACCTATGGATGAAATTAAAGCGCTCCGTTTGAATAGAATGATAAAAGGAAGGAAAACCGAGGTGCTTTTTAAGCGGTTCCAGGTCGATAAGGAGTCCCTGTTGCTTAAGGAAATATCGAAGGGCTATTGTTTGCTTTACGATAACACATTTCTCGTAGATGAGATTGAAAATCGAAACCTCCTGAATTGGTACCACAGAAGACTTTCCAGTGAAGGCTTTGATCAATGTTCGGAAGAAGAGAAAGTCGATATAGTAAACCATCAGGATGAACAGTTCAGGCTTGCCAGAAAAGTATACTGCGACAGAAATGGAAATGGAGATATGGTACAGGTTAGCACTTTGGATCAAATGGATACCATTTGCCCTGTTACGGATGGGTACTGGCGAAAAACATACAATATGCTATCTGAACTTCCCCGGGAAGACGTTACATTTATTCTTGAAGTTCTTAATGCAGATGATCCGTTCGAACGGCTATCATTCTGGAAGGATGTCACAATATATCTGAAGAACGGTTCGACGCTAAAAGGGAAGGCTTATATACAAAAACTTGACTATGCCAGAACAAGACAAAATCCTGCATACATTCATTTCTATGATGGCCGACAGATGAAGATATTTGAAGGTGAAGAGGTGGACAGTTTGATCTATGGCGGACAGAAATACTATTCCATTCTCGGGATGGAGGATGATGAACACGTGATGGCAATAAAATGGGCCAATAAAAAATCACAGTATTTCATTGCAGAAAGGGTCGTTAATCACACCACCCTTTATAAAGAAATAGTGTCCAGAAATGGATTTCAGTATATGTTCTTTAAGGTACTGAAATCAGGGCGGAACAAGTATATATTCAATGATACCGGTTTAAGGAAACGGTATTTGGCATCATTAAACAAGGCCGGCTAAAACCAAGATCAAGGGTTTCGTTTCTCGCGACGTTTCCTGTATACCCGGATGGCCAGCATCAGTAGCATGCTGAACACCACCAGTCCCAACAACCCCCACCAGAAGTCGAACAGGTTCTTGAACACCACAATGAACACAATGGCCACCAGCAACACTGTGGCCAATTCATTCCATATGCGCAATTGGTAAGACTTCCAGGGAATCATATCCGCCTGGAATTTGGTGAAGAGCGAATGACATTGCAGGTGATACAACACCAGTCCCAACACCAGTGCCAGCTTCACCAGTAACCAGGCATCCCAGGTGGGATACAGGGTGATTGCCAACCATGGACCCAAAACCATCGTAATAACCATAGATGGCCATGCGATCCCATACCACAGGCGCTTTTCCATTAACTTGAATTGCTTTTGCAGGATGCCTTTTTCAGGATCGGGTTTGAGTGCAGACTCCGCATGATACACGAACAACCGCACGATGTAGAACAAGCCTGCAAACCAGGTAACGATAAAAATGATGTGAAGCGCTTTGATGTACTGCCAGGCCATGAAGCAAAAGTAATTTAAAAAGCCCTACAAGGAAACACAATTAAATTTTAAAAATCACACCTAATTCAGAAATAAAATCTGACGTGAATTGTGCCGACAACATAATGTTTCTAATTGACGAAGATCATTGATTTTATATGTGGTTCAGGCCTATTTTTGTGTAAGAACATTTAAACAAGTGTAAATCTATGCCTATTTATCATCACCTGGGTAAGATACCTCAGAAACGTCATACGGTTTTCAAGCAACCCGATGGCAGGCATTACTACGAACAACTTTTCGGAACGGAAGGCTTCGTGGGCATGTCTTCTTTGTTGTACCATGTGTACAGGCCCACCATGGTGAAAACGGTGGGTGAGTCCAAGTCCGTTGCGCCGAAAATCGCCATCGAGAAAAACATGAAGGCCCTGCGCCTTCGTGGTTTTGAAGTGCCTCCCGCCGATGATTTCCTCGATAGCCGAAAGGTACTGATGGTGAACAACGACCTCACCATTGGCGTGGCGGCTCCACGTAAATCACTCCGCGAATATTTCTACAAAAACGCCGATGCCGATGAGATGCTGTTCATTCACAAAGGATCCGGCACACTGCGCACACTGGTGGGCAACATCCCCTTCGAGTACGGTGACTATCTGATCATCCCCAGGGGCATGATCTACCAGATCGATTTCGACGGCGAAGACAACCGATTGCTGGTGCTGGAATCTTTCAGCCCCCTCTATACACCGAAGCGTTACCGCAATCATTTCGGACAATTGCTCGAACACTCCCCGTTCTGTGAACGCGACCTGAAGCTGCCCTCCGAACTGGAAACCCATGACGAGAAGGGTGATTTTCTGATGAAGATCAAAAAGGACGGCATGCTTTACGAATACATCTATGCATCACATCCATTTGATGTGGTGGGATGGGACGGATACAACTTCCCTTATGGATTCTCCATCCACAACTTCGAGCCGATTACCGGTCGCATCCACATGCCACCGCCGATCCATCAGACTTTCGAAGCGCACAATTTTGTGGTGTGTTCTTTCTGTCCGCGCCTGTACGACTACCATCCGCAATCCATCCCTGCTCCCTATAACCACAGCAACATCGATTCGGATGAAGTACTGTACTATGTGGACGGCGATTTCATGAGCCGCAATGACATCGGTCCGGGACACTTCACCCTGCACCCCGGAGGCATTCCCCACGGGCCGCACCCCGGCGCCATGGAGCGCAGCATCGGACAAAAAGAGACTTCCGAATTGGCTGTGATGATCGATCCGTTCAGACCGCTGAAAATTACAGAAGAGGCACTGTCCATCCAGGACCCTGACTATTACCTGTCGTGGGTGGAATAGTGGAATGAATAACAAGAAATCGTGTCAATTTAAATCAAGAGAAATATGGCAACCCAACTGAAAAATGTAGAGTACGGTACGGAGAAGATCTTCCAGGATGCGCAGGATTTCATGCCCATCAACGGTACCGATTACGTAGAGTTCTATGTAGGCAATGCCAAGCAGGCCGCTCACTATTACAAAACCGCTTTCGGTTTTCAGTCGCTCGCATATTCCGGCCTTGAGACCGGGAACAAAGAAGCCACTTCCTACGTGCTTCAACAAGACAAGATCAGGCTGGTACTGACCACGCCGCTGACTCCCGAATCGCCCATCGCCGAGCACATCAAACAACACGGCGACGGCGTGAAAGTGATCGCATTGTGGGTGCCAGATGCCCGTAAAGCTTTCGAAGAAGCCACCAAACGCGGTGCAAAACCTTTTATGCAACCCACCGTGGAAAAAGACGACAATGGTGAAGTGGTTCGCTCCGGTATTCATACCTACGGAGAAACCGTGCACATCTTTGTAGAGCGCAACAATTACAAAGGCCTGTTCCTGCCTGGTTTCCGCAAATGGGAATCTGACTACAACCCCAGTTCCATCGGCCTCAAGTTCATAGACCACATGGTGGGCAACGTAGAGCTGAACGGCATGAACGAGTGGGTGAAGTTTTATGGCGAGGTGATGGGTTTCGCACAACTGGTGTCCTTTGACGACAAAGACATTTCCACCGAGTACACAGCCCTGATGAGTAAGGTGATGAGCAATGGCAACGGCCGCATCAAATTCCCAATCAACGAACCCGCCGAAGGAAAAAAGAAATCGCAGATTGAAGAGTACCTGGAGTTTTACCGTGGACCCGGTGTGCAACACATCGCCGTGGCAACGGATAACATCATTGAAACGGTGACCCAGCTTCGTCAACGGGGCGTTGAGTTCCTCCATGTGCCTGCCACATACTATGATGATGTACTGGATCGTGTGGGCGAGATTGATGAAGATCTGAAGCCGTTGAAAGAACTGGGCATCCTGATCGACCGCGATGACGAAGGATACCTGCTTCAGATCTTCACTAAACCCGTGGAAGATCGTCCGACGGTGTTCTATGAAATCATCCAGCGCAAAGGTGCGAAGTCCTTTGGTAAAGGTAATTTCAAGGCCCTCTTCGAAGCCATTGAACGTGAACAGGAAAGCAGAGGAACACTCTGATCTCCCTTATTCCGAATGTCAACCCTCCCCTTTCCGGGGGAGGGTTTTTTTGTGGGAAGCTGTGCCCTGTCGCATCTCCGAAAAGTATGTATCTTGCACATACACATTCATCCTAAATCATCACCATGAAATACCTGTTGATTGCAATGGGTGCGGTTGCTATCTCGCTCCCCGTCCGGGCCCAACAAGAAAGAAGCGTCTTCTCTGCCACAGGCCGTGCAGGCGTGTCCACATCCATGGTTACCGACTATCAAACCATCGGTATCAACCCGGCCAACCTGGGGCTTCCGCCCAAATACGAAGGGCATTTTGTTTCCTTCGGGCTTCTTGAATCCGCCTACTCCATTTATTCGGAAGCGCTGACCAAACCTGATCTGCGCAAGAGCATCCGCGATTTCAACAGCGATGATTTCACTTATGAAGATAAGGTGAAAGCCGCCAAGGAATTTGCCGATGCCGGACTTAGCATCAACGTAGATCTTGGCCTGCTCAACCTGGCGGTCCAGACCAAAAAGATCGGCGGATTCGCATTCGGAACCCGCGAACGCATCCAGTGGTATTCCCGCTTCAATGACCTGACGTCGGATATCCTTTTTGAAGGTTTCAACGCCGACTACTTTACCAATAAAATCATGATGAACGGAGATACGCTCCTGGCATCCGATCCGAATTTCAACCCCGACTCCGTGAAGGAAGCTTATACCAATCAACCCAAGCTTTTCTCGGAGATACTGGATGGTTCCCGTATCAGCCTGTCGTGGATGCGAGAATTCAATTTTAGCTACGGTGTGAAACTCTTCGGCATAGCCAAAGATGAAGGCGATGGAGATAAGCTGGCCCTTTATGCCGGTGCGGGTTTGAAATATCTGTCAGGAATGGCCATCGTAGACGTGACAGCTGACGGCGGGCAACTCAAAGCCATTTCAGCGGTCACACCAGCCATTGATATCGATTACGGCTCGGCAGGGAAGATCAACCCATCCAACCTGGAACAGGGCAGCGGATTTCTGCCGAAGTCTGTGGGCAGTGGCATGGGTTTAGACTTCGGAGTGACACTGACGCTGAATGACAACATCAAGGCATCTGCGGCCATCACCGATATTGGCAGCATGACATGGAACGGAAACGTATATGAAGCCCGCGATACTTCCCTGTGGGATTCCGAATCGGCAGGCTTCAACAGCTATAACATCTTTTCCGAAGCCACCGAGATACTTGGCGACAGTGGTATGTTCACCTGGGACGGCCAGGCAGAACGCAAAGAAAAACTTCCCACCGTGATCCGACTGGGCGGCAGCATCGCCTTCTCTGAGAAACTCGAATTGGGACTGGATGCGGTGATGCCCGGCAACGATGAGCCCGGCAACATTGAAAAGCCGGTGATTGCCGTCGGTGGCGACTTCCAGGCATTGCCATGGTTGCGCCTGTCTACCGGACTAACCGTAGGCGGTAACTATGGCTTCAACCTGCCAGCAGGCCTCGTCGTAGACATGGGTGAGGGCGGAACCTGGGAGCTGGGTGTGGCCACACGTGATGTGCTCACATTCGTTTCCAAAAACAATCCCACGCTTTCGATGGCTTTCGGATTTCTCCGGTTCAGGGTTTGATTCCATTATATCCTATTATCAGCCGTTCCGGTTTGTCTTTGACAGGCCGGAACTTTTCATTGTAACCCTTGGGAGATAAGTCCGGGAATATGGAATTCCTCATCTTCTCTTAAAACAACCGTAAATTTTTAATGAAACCGGATTTACACCTCGGTTACAATACTTATCGTAATTTGCGGTACCTCCGATGACGCTTTTCATTCTTTCTTGCTCATTTAAAACGTACCGGTTATGAATACACATTCACCATCCGTACGCCTGCTTTTCATTGTTCTACTGGCGTTGAACGGCAGCGTACCCGCTTTCTCCCAAACATCGGGGTCCGGAGCTTACAACAAATTGGAAGAAGACAATCAACCGCCACCTGTCCTGCATACGGGTGTGACATATGAAGCAGGTACCCTGCCGCATGTGTCCAGCAACTGGATGATGGTAACGATGCAAAACACCTATACCTCTGCGGTGGTGGTCGCAACAGTGGTGTTGCCGAACGGCGTTCATAGCAGTCCGGCGGTAACACGTGTTAGAAATGTTGGCAGCAATAATTTCGAATTGCGCGTGCAGAATCCTTCCGGTGAGCAGCTGGTGGATTACACAGTGAATTACATGGTCTGCGAAGAAGGCGTGTACACCATACCCGACAATGGGATCCGTATGGAGGCCGTTAAGGTCAATTCCACCGAAACCGCCGGTTCGGGCCACTGGAAACTCGAAGAGCGGTGGTATCAGAATGAATACGAACATCCTGTGATAATTGGCCAGGTCATGTCCGAAAATGACCCGGGCTGGTCGGTGTTCTGGGCCAGTTCTGCGTTGAAGCACAATGAACCGTATGAATATGGCCGTGAGTTTGCCTGTGGCAAGCATGTGGGTGAAGATCCGGTGACCTCCCGCAACGACGAGACCATTGGATACATGATTTTTGAGGAAAGCTATGGACAGATAGGGAACCAGGCTTACTATGCGAAAATCGGTCCGGAGGTTGTCAGGGGTGTGGAAGATGAGTCCGACGGATATATCTACCCGCATCCCTGTATGTCTGCCCCGGGTGTTGCCCTTGTGAGCACGGTGGCCATGAAAGGCGGCAATGGCGGCTGGCCGGTTGTGGCAGGAAAGCTTGATCCATATACCTGTGCCATTCGTGTAAGTGTGGATGAAGACCAGGTACGCGACACAGAAAGATCCCATGTGAACGAAAGCGTTGCTTATGTGGTGATCGGAACGTCGGCCCCATCCAAGAATGATCCGTTACCGGATGAAGCACAACCGGATCCGATCGTGAACGTCTATCCCAATCCAAGTGGCGGCAGTTTGTATGTACGTGCCGATAATATCACAGGCCACGCGAACATCAGCATACAATCTGTCAATGGCAGCCTGGTGGCAGAACGGGAAGCTGAAATGACGGGTGGCCTGAACGCGCAATTCGACCTGGGTCATGTGCCTGATGGCATATACATGGTACGCATCGTGCATAAAGGTGGCGTAGAAGTGAGAAGGGTGGTACTGGAAAGATAAGCCCTCCTCCGCTAAAGCTACGGCGGGCAAGCAAGCGCATACAGCAACAGCATAGAGAAGGGCGTACGGCGGATAGGCTGTGTGCCCTTCTGTCATGTAATGATGCTGTGTTCGATAATCGCCTGTTGGGGGATTCTGAAAAAATGATATTTTTGCAGTCCCTTGTGAAGCAAGGAATTTTCAAGGGGCATTAGCTCAGCTGGCTAGAGCGCTACAATGGCATTGTAGAGGTCATCGGTTCGACTCCGATATGCTCCACAAAAACTGCAAGAGCATACAGCAACAGCATACAGATAATATGTGCTGACTGTATGCTCTTGTTGTTTTTAGTGCCTGCGTGCTGATCAAGTGGAATGTGTTTATCCAGGCAGAAACCCAATGCCAAAGGCATTGAATGTTTATAGGTGATTGCATGGGTGCGATGATGTACGACCCCGATGGGGTCGCAGGGTTTTCCATTGTTCGTGTTTTCTATAAACCTTGAATCCCGTTGGGATTTTTTTCTTCGTTTAGCACTCAATCATTGGCGTCTTTATTCCTCAACGTTTTGAATCATACAAACAGAAAAAGGGTGCGGTCACCCGCCACCCTTTTCCCGTTTCGCCGGCACCGGAGGAGAATATACTCGGATCTGCCGGCGGGCTTTAACCCTAACCGGAACAAATGTAAATCATGTGTTGATTAAAATGTAAATGATAATTACATTTATGGCAAAAAAACAACATGGTAGTCACACATAAAACACACCGCATCCGGAATGCCATTCGCTTGCAACTGGCGCTGCGCCAGGGAGGCATTCCGCCCAACAGGAAAGCTTTGGAACACACCGGGATCATTGCACCGAAGCGGCTTTCCCTGCTGCTGGACAATGAACTGCAACCCACTTTTGAAGAACTGTGGCAACTGGCGGAGTATTTCCAGATTCCCGTGCAGGATCTCTTCAGTCCGATCGCATCTCCAAAATGAATGGCAAACGATAGCGTTGAACCATAGAAACCCAGGCACAGTGAGCATCCGCAGCCGGGGAAAAATAGCTATATTTGCACATTCGAGAATTGCGTATGTTTACAAAAAAAGCGGTATCCATGGCCAAAATCGTCGAAGTAGACAACCTTCATAACAAGATCGGAGAAGGAACAACCATCGAAGGAGAGATCAAATCTTCCGGTAACCTGAGGGTAGATGGTTCCGTGGTCGGCTCCATCCATTCCAAAGGCAAGGTCGTGATCGGCCCAACCGGAAGCGTGGAAGGAGAGATCACCTGCCAGAATGCCGATGTGATCGGCTCGATCAAAGGAAAAGTCACCGTTGTGGAGTTGCTGCTCCTCAAAGCCACCGCGAAAGTGGAAGGGGATATCGTTACCGGTAAACTCGGCATCGAACCGGGTGCCAACCTTTCCGGAACCTGCAACATGGGGAAAGAAAAGCCGCAAATCAACCTGAATGGACAAAGCAACGGAGAACTCCGAAAAGACAAAAAGGAAAGAGAATCCGTCCCCGCCTGATGACCGGAAGTACAACGCTTATGTGCGTTATTCCGGCATTGCTTTCCAAACCATGGCCCTGATCCTGCTGGGCGTGTTCGGCGGCTACAAGATTGATCGCCACTTCGAACACGAACAGAACTGGGTGACCGCCATCACCACCCTGCTTGCCACTGCCTTTGCCCTTTACTACCTCTTCAAACAGCTGACACAACAACGTTGATATGCAAACCGAGACCTTCCTGAAGTATGCCAGGGTACTCACCATCGGTACCCTTCTTTTGTCCGCCGCGATCCTTGTGGTGAAGTATGTCGCATTTCCGGAAGCACACCTCGAATGGTTCCAGGCCCTGCCTGTTGTGATCGTATTCTATGCTGTGGGCCTGTGGTCGGGCTACCGTCTGCTGAAGGCCCGCAAAGATGGCAACAACAATTTCGTTCGCGCCTTCATGCTCACCAGCGTGATCAAGCTGATGATCTACTTCACCCTCCTCTTCGTTTTCCTGTGGCAATGGAAGGAATATGCCCCCGAGGTGATCGTGCTGTTTGGTGCCTGCTACATTGTGTACGCAGCCATTGAGCGCCTCAACCTGATGAAGGCACTCCGCTAGCCTTATCTCATCGGCCCGAAACAGGTGCCGGTGGAACCCCAATGCAGGTTCGTGGAATACGTGAATATCCTGAAGAAAATTATTTTTTTAATCAATAGAATTACATAGCTTTGCGGTCGTTTTTCGGGCCTTTGGCGATAGAAAAGCCCGGAAACCCTTGACGCACATGAAATACGCTGCATTGAACAAGTTGATTTTAGCCCTGACCGTGATCTTCACCGGGGCGCTCGTTGCAAGTCCGTTTGCCAACGCCTCCGAGCCTGAGGCATCCGGCGCGGAACCGACCGAACATCACGAACAAAAGTTCAACGCCAGCGAACTTATCATGGGCCACATCGCCGACTCACATGAGTGGCACATCCTCGGCAGTCACGAAAACCCCGTATCCATTCCGCTTCCTGTTATCCTTTATGACCAGGCAACCGGTTTTACCTTCGCCATGTCAAATGCGTTTGAACATGAGCACGTGGTGAACAACCGCTATGTGATGGAACACGATAAGATCAAGGTGGTGGATGCAAACGGTGAAGTGGACGAAGCGGCTACAGCCGGACTGTGGGACTTCAGCATCACCAAGAATGTGGCCTCCATCCTGTTCAGTCTGACCTTGATGCTGCTGGTATTCTTCCAGGTAGCCAAAGCATATAAACGCAACGGCGTGAAGGCACCCCGCGGCATTCAATCCTTGCTGGAGCCTATCATCGTCTTTGTTCGCGATGAAATTGCCAAATCAACCATCGGTGAGAAAAAGTACGAGCGCTTCATGCCCTTCCTTCTCACCGTTTTCTTTTTTATATGGATCAACAACCTGCTCGGACTGATCCCCATCATGCCGGGCGGAGCCAACGTAACAGGTAGCATCACCGTGTGCATGGCACTGGCCCTGATGACATTTATCATCACCACCATCCGCGGAAACAAACACTACTGGAGGCACATCTTCGCCATGCCGGGCGTACCCGTGGCTGTGCTGCCCATCCTGACCATCATTGAGTTGCTGGGTGTGTTCCTGAAGCCTTTCGTGCTGATGGTTCGGTTGTTCGCCAACATCACGGCGGGCCACATCATCGCCCTGTCTTTCTTCAGCCTTATTTTCATTTTCGGTGAACTCAACCCCATCGCGGGTTATGGCTCCAGCGTGCTGAGCCTGGTGTTCACCGTATTCATGGCCATGCTCGAATTGCTGGTGGCCTTTATCCAGGCATATGTGTTCACCCTGCTGTCGGCCATTTATTTCGGCATGGCGGTGGAAGAACATCATGATCATCATTAATGAATTTTTGTTAAACCCTTAAATCAAGCGAATATGTTACTCGTGGAAATGTTACAACAAGGTGGATTGGGTTACGGCGTTGCCGCCCTCGGTGCTAGTCTGGCTGCAGTAGGTGCTGCCCTTGGTATCGGTAGAATCGGTGGTGAAGCCCTCCAAGCCATGGCACGTCAGCCGGAAGCAATCAACGACCTGCGCGCCAACATGATCCTGACAGCCGCCCTCGTGGAAGGTGCCGCCTTCTTCGCGATGGTAATCGGTCTGTTGGTTGTGTTCTTGAAATAATTTCTAACGGCATCTGTATATACGGAAAGCCCTTGTCACCTTCCGGTGGCGAGGGCACAATTCCGTGGTTCAACAAACGGATACCTTAAAGAAAACACATGGAACTGATACAACCTGCCATAGGCCTTCTGTTCTGGATGATGGTCTCCTTCCTGGTGGTCCTCTTCATCCTGAAGAAGTTTGCCTGGAAACCCATCCTGGGTGCCCTGAAGGAAAGGGAAACATCCATCGAGAATGCGCTCGATGAAGCCGAAAAGGCCCGTACCGAAATGGCGAGCCTGCAAGCTTCCAATGAGAAGCTGCTCCAGGAAGCGCGCATCGAAAGGGATGCCATGCTGAAGGATGCCCGCGACATGAAGGACAAGATCGTCGCCGAAGCCAAGAACAAGGCCAAGGATGAAGCCGATCGCCTGATCGTGGCTGCAAGGGAAACCATCAAGAACGAAAAGATGGCAGCCATCACCGAGTTGAAAAACCAGGTGGCTACCCTGTCCATCGACATCGCTGAGAAGATCCTGCGCAACGAACTCACCCAGGAAGAGAAGCAGAAGAACCTGAACTCAACCCTGCTGGACGAGGTTAACCTCAACTAATTGATCACATGAAAGGTTTACGGGCAGCCAATCGCTATGCAAAATCATTCCTGAAACTGGGCATCGACCAGGGGAAGGTGGAAGAATTGTATGC
Organism: Flavobacteriales bacterium; assembly: GCA_020635855.1. Classification (NCBI taxonomy): domain Bacteria; kingdom Pseudomonadati; phylum Bacteroidota; class Flavobacteriia; order Flavobacteriales; species Flavobacteriales bacterium. Next base: position 749,361 of record JACJYZ010000004.1, read on the forward strand.
CGACATGAAGTTGGTGGCCAACACCATTCATGACAGTCGCGACCTGGCGGTGATGCTGCACAGCCCCATCGTGAAGACCGACAACAAAATCACCGTGCTGAAGAAAATCTTCGAAAGCAAGATCAGCAAGCCTTCCATGGAGTTTATCAACCTGATCACGCGCAAACGCAGGGAGACGCTGTTGGAAGAGATCGCCAATGAGGTGGTGAAACAATACAAAGAGTACAAGGGGATTATGACCGCCGAGGTAATCGCGGCCGTATCCATGTCGGAAGACATGAAGAAAAAGATCCTCTCGATGATCAGCGAAAAAGCCGGAGCACAGGTGGAACTGATCGAAAAAACAGACCCGTCGCTGATCGGCGGATTTATCATCAAATTCGGCGACAGGCAATATGATGCCAGCGTCGCACACAGGTTGAAGGAGCTGCGCAAGGTGTTCAGCGAAAACCCCTTCATCCGGGAAATGTAAAGCGTAAACGAACAATAATTTCAAGCCATGCCTGAAATCAAACCAGCTGAAGTATCGAATATCCTGCGTGAACAACTCGCCGGCTCAAAGACCGAGTCGGAACTCCAGGAAGTAGGCACCGTACTGCAGGTGGGTGACGGGATTGCCCGCATCTACGGCCTGTCAAAGGTGAAGTCCGGTGAATTGATCGAGTTCGAAAACGGTGTCCGCGGGATCGTGATGAACCTTGAGGAAGACAACGTGGGTGCCGTATTGCTGGGTAACTCCCAGGAGATCAAAGAAGGTGACGTAGTGAAACGCACCGGACAGATCGCCAGCGTGAAAGTGGGCGACGGCATGTGCGGACGTGTGATCAACACACTCGGTGAGCCCATCGACGGCAAAGGCCCGCTTGAAGGTGAACTTTATGAAATGCCCCTGGAGCGCAAAGCGCCCGGTGTAATCTACCGTCAGCCCGTTAACGAACCGCTTCAAACCGGTATCAAGGCCATCGACGCCATGATTCCCGTAGGACGCGGACAACGTGAGCTGATCATCGGTGACCGTCAGACAGGTAAGTCGGCAGTGGCCATCGATACCATCATCAACCAGAAAGAATTTTACGATCGCGGTGAAGCCGTGTTCTGTATCTATGTGGCCATCGGTCAGAAAGGTTCCACCATCGCCAACGTGGTAAAGATCCTCGAAGACAACGGTGCCATGCCGTATACCGTGGTTGTTGCGGCCACCGCATCCGACCCGGCTCCCATGCAGCTGTATTCGGCCTTCACCGGCGCTGCCATCGGCGAGTACTTCCGCGATACCGGCCGCCCCGCACTGATCGTATATGATGACCTGTCCAAGCAAGCCGTGGCATACCGCGAGGTGTCCCTGCTGCTTCGCCGTCCTCCCGGTCGTGAAGCCTATCCCGGTGACGTATTCTACCTGCACTCCCGCCTGCTGGAGCGTTCGGCGAAAGTCATCAACTCAGATAAGATCGCTGCCAACATGAACGACCTGCCCGAATCACTGAAGGGTGTGGTGAAAGGTGGCGGTTCACTGACTGCCCTTCCGATCATCGAAACACAGGCCGGTGACGTATCCGCATACATCCCTACCAACGTGATCTCCATCACCGACGGTCAGATCTTCCTTGAGTCGAACCTGTTCAACTCAGGTGTGCGCCCCGCTATCAACGTAGGTATCTCGGTATCGCGTGTGGGTGGTAACGCACAGATCAAGTCGATGAAGAAGGTAGCCGGTACACTGAAACTCGACCAGGCCCAGTTCCGTGAACTGGAAGCCTTCTCCAAGTTCGGTTCCGACCTCGACGCCGCCACCAAAGCGGTGCTTGATAAAGGTAGCCGCAACGTGGAAATCCTGAAGCAGGGACAGTTCTCTCCGCTGACGGTTGAAGAGCAGATCGCCATCATTTTCTGCGGTACCAAAGGACTTCTCCAGAAGGTACCCGTGAACAAGGTGCGCGAGTTCGAACGCGATTATCTGGCGTTCATGCGCGACAAACACGCAGATGTACTGAAAGACCTGAAATCGGGTAACCTGTCGGACAATGCCATCGCCACGATGGAAAAAGTTGCCGCCGACCTGTCAGCCCGGTACGCAAAATAAGTTGATCATCTTCAATCGCAGTAGACCGTGCCAAGCCTAAAGGAAGTCAGAACCCGGATCACCTCTGTTTCATCCACGTCGCAGATCACCAGCGCCATGAAAATGGTATCGGCTGCGAAGTTGAGACGTGCCCAGGATGCCATCCTTCAAATGAGGCCGTATGCACAAAAGCTGCAGGAACTGCTGTGGAACCTGGGTGCCGCCCTGGAAGGCGATGCTTCAAGTCCGTACGCAGAAACCAACAGTTCCAACAGGGTGCTGCTGGTGGTGATCACCTCCAACCGCGGACTCTGCGGTGCCTTCAACACCAACGTGATCAAGGCAGCCAACCAGCAGATCAGAACCGTTTACGCCGAGCAAATGAAGGCCGGTGAAGTGGACGTGATCACCGTGGGAAAAAAGGCTTCCGATATTTTTCGCAAAGCCACGCACGTGAAACACATCGGCCGTCAGGATCATTTGTATGATGAGCTTGATTTCGCACATGTCGCACCGCTTGCCGAGGAGATCATGAAAGATTACGCGGCAGGTAAATACGGCAAGGTAGAATTGGTGTACAACCAGTTCCGCAACGCCGCATCCCAGGTGATTCAGAAAGAACCCTTCCTCCCGGCTACCCCGCCGGAAGCTGAAGGAGCCTCATCCGAGAAGTTCAGCATCGACTATATTTTTGAGCCGGGAAAGGAAGAGATTGTTCGCGACCTCATCCCGAAATCACTCAAGACCCAATTGTACAAGGCTTTGCTGGATTCACATGCAGCCGAGCATGGTGCACGTATGACCGCCATGCACAAGGCCACCGACAATGCCAAGGAGTTGTTGAAAGAGCTGAAGCTGACCTACAACAAAGCCCGTCAGGCCGCCATTACCACGGAGATCCTCGAGATCGTGGGAGGTGCAGAAGCCCTGAACAACTAGCATCCCGATTTTCATCTGCGTTTCATGCGGGGACAAAAAGCCGTTCCCGTTGCACATGGCCTTTGCTGAATTTGACCTAAATTAGCACAAGCCATCATCACATGCGCGACCAGACCCAAAAGCTCGCCCGTAACCGGTTCCTGTACCTTGCCCTGGCGGTTGTTTTCTTTGCTGCAACCACGATGTTGGGTGTGTTCAAGGGGCAGTCGTACTTCCTTCAGAAGCGCGTGCACACGTTTGAGGAAAAGCTGCACCGGAAAGAACAAGATCTCGATCAGCATCTCAAACACCTGACTGCATGCAAGCGGGTTAGTCAGTGGGACAGCCTGATGGTGAGCGATCAGCAAAGAACCGATCACCTGTTTGAAAAAGATGGGCTTATCTTGCTCTCTTACTACCGGGATTCACTGGTGTACTGGAGTTCCATTGCAGCTCCGCTCAGCAAGCTTTTTTCTGAAAGCTATTTTCAGCGTGATGGTTTGGTGCGTTTGCAGAATGGCTGGTATGAGGTTCGTGTGCTCGCCCGTGGACCATTGGTGGAGGTGGGTCTGATTCTCCTGAAAAACGAATACCCCTATCGGAACAGGTATCTGCAAAGCCAGTTTCATCCGTCGTTCGGACTCCCCCTGACCTACCAAATCAGTCACCAATCGCAGGAGAAGTATATAGACGTGAAGGATTACAAAGGAAAGTTCCTGCTTTCTCTGAGTCCGGTACAGGCAGATGAGGCGAACGGTGATATGGAAGGAAATCCGGTTGCCGTCATATTGGCGGTGCTGGGATTGATCTGTGCGTTGATATACCTGGAGATGGAATGTAAAGTGATGGGACGCAACATCGGATCGGTGGGGGCCGGACTTCTGCTGGTAGGTGCCGTTTTGCTGCTCCGCCACCTCACCCTGCGCATCCGTTTCCCCAATGTGATCTACGGACTCGAAGTGTTCAGTCCGAACTATTACGCTGCATCAGCAGTCTTTCCGTCGCTGGGTGATTTCCTCATCAATGCCATCCTCCTGTTTTACCTGGCGGTGGTGATCAACCGACGGGTGAACTGGAAAAATCCCGCCGTGAAATGGGGCGCTACCGCTAAGATTGCTGTGGCTTCCGTGTTCCTTTTCGCGCTGTACCTGTACGGACGTTTTGTGACCGACCTCCTGCGTGGACTCGTGGAACATTCCAAGGTCTCTCTGAACATCAACGATTTTCTGTCGCTGAATACATACAGTTACATAGGCTTCCTGTCCATGGCCCTGCTGCTGTTTTCTTTTCTCCTGGTGGCGGATAAGTGGGTGAGCTCTACGATTCCGTTCATTTCCGAAGGCATTTCCAGCCTCGGGGGATACATCACGGAAGATACCCAGAAACGGCTGATGATCTGTTTTGGAATCACCTCCACCCTGTTCATTATTTACTCTCACCAGCAGGGTACAGTGGATGTGGCCATGATGGGATGGCCGCTGGTGGTGGTACTATTGGTGGGCTATTTCAAGCGAAGGCCGGAGCACGCTTATACGTTTCCGAAACTCATCCTGATTGTGCTGTTCTTTTCCCTGCTGGCAACCAAGATTCTGTACAAGTACAACGAGATCAATGAGCGGAAGAACATGGATTACCTGGCAGGGGTGCTGGCTGATGAACCGGACCATATCGGTGAGGTGTTGTTCAAAGACATGGAAGAGCGCCTGCTGAAGGATGAGGATCTGAAGAACTATTTCAGTGCCCGGCGTAAGCCATCCAGTGTGCAGCGTCTGAAAGAGAAAATCCTGCAAAACTACTTCAGCGGCTACTGGGAGAAATACGAAATTGCCCTGTACCTGTTCAGAAAGGAAGATGATCCCAAACTGAAAATTGCGCAGAACAACGGGCAGTATTCCAGGAATGAACTTGACCGCAAGATCAACCTGGAAAGCAAACCCACCGAAGTGTCGGAAAACCTGTTCCAGACCAATAGCCTGCTGGCGCAGAACGGCTACATCGGACGCCTTGTCTTTTTAAACGACACCCTTCCGTCAGACCAATTGGGCGCCCTGTACCTGACGCTGAACGCCAAGATCATCCCTAAGGGTATCGGGTATCCGGAACTTCTGATCGATGCATCCAACAGCGAGATTAAGAAAAGAAGCAGGCTCGAGAATTACGCATACGCGCATTACAAAAACGGTGCACTTATCGATCACCGGGGAGACTTTCCCTACAACCTCAACATGGAACAGTTCCTGGCGCCTGCCACCCGCACCGATTATTTCTTTTCCGGAGGATTCGAACACGTGATCCGTCGCCAGGGAGATGACCTGACCGTGGTGAGCAGCAAAGAGAAGCGGTTCCTGGAGCATTCATCATTGTTCTCTTACCAATTTATCTTTCTCTCGCTGTTTGCCGGTTTGCTGACGGTCTTCGGATTTCTTCCGCTGAAGATTAATCTGCGGGCGCTCACTTTCAAGAACAAGATCCAGCTGTACATCATGGTGATCCTGTTCTTTGCACTGGGCCTCCTCGGTGTGGGAACCATCTACTACATCAACCTTCAATACAACACCGCGAACTACCAGAACATCCGCGAACGCATCCATTCGGTGTTGAACGAAGTGGAAAGCAAACTGGGCGATACGCATGAACTTTCATCCGACGTGGAAGGTTATGTGACGTACATATTGAAACGGTCCAGCAACATCTTCTTCACCGATATCAACCTGTATGATCCCGAAGGAAACCTGGTCGCTTCTTCGCGTTCGAGCTTGTTTGAGAAAGGACTTATCGCACCCAAAATGGACCCGCACGCCTATGCGGAAATGGTGATTGAGAACAAAGCGGAATATGTCCAGGAAGAGCACATCGGAAAACTCAAATATTTTGCGGCATATGTGCCTTTCCGCAATGATCAGAACGAATTGCTGGCTTACCTCAGTCTTCCCTATTTCGCCAAGAAGAGCGAGATCGAACGGGGTGTACAGACGTTCATGGCTACCCTGATCAATATTTACGGTTTGCTGCTGATGGCCACATTGGTGGTGGCGCTGTTTGTCGCCAACCGGATCACCAAACCGCTGCAGATGATCCAGGACAAGTTGAGTAAAATCAAACTGGGAAGAAGCAATGAACCCATTGAGTGGAAGGCTTCCGATGAAATCGGGAACCTGGTGCGGGAATACAACCGCATGATTGATGAGCTGGCCCAAAGTGTGGAGCTGCTGCAGAAGTCGGAACGTGAAAGTGCCTGGCAGGAAATGGCCAGACAGGTGGCACACGAGATCAAGAACCCGCTCACACCCATGAAGCTGAGCATCCAGCACCTGGAAAGGGCTTGGAAAGACCAGGCGCCCGACCGGGAAGAACGCCTCCACAAATTCACCCGATCCATGATCGAGCAGATTGAGGCGCTCTCCACCATTGCAACCGAATTCTCCAATTTCGCCAAAATGCCGAAACCAAAGAACGAGGTGATCGATCTGGATCAGATGCTGCGAAACGCCGTCAGCCTGTATGACGATACAGAAGCTTCACATGTGACTTACCGCAGTGAGGCAGATGGTGCAGCACTTGTATTTGCAGACAAAGATCAGCTGCTTCGGGTGTTCAATAACCTGATCAAAAACGGGATGCAATCCGTACCTGAAGAAAGGGAAGGAAGAATCGAGGTCTTCCTGGAAGATGACGGGCAACACTGGCTGGTACAAGTGAAAGACAACGGAAGCGGAATTCCCCGTGATCGACTGGATCGCATTTTTGTGCCCAACTTTACCACCAAAACCGGCGGCATGGGGCTGGGACTGGCCATGGTCAAGAACATCGTGGAAAGCACCCAGGGCTCAATCTGGTTTGAAACCAAGGAAGATGTGGGAACGGTTTTCTTCGTTTCGCTACGTAAATATCAAGATAGCTGATCAGCGAATCTGTTGTTTGATCTTGCATGGGCAAGTCCGTCAGGTTATTTTTCCCTGTATCCCGGTACTTTCGAATAGATTTGGTTGTCATTCAACATGTCATGAAAGAACTACACCAAATTGCCCGGCGCGGAAAGCGCTGGAAGAAACCGGAAGTGCTCCGCATTGTGGTTGTGGATACGGATGCCGCATCAGCACATATCAGGGCCGGTATGCTTGTGGCTGCCAACCAGGCTGCGTTTGTGGATGTTTGTGTGGAAGCGGAAGCCCTGCAAGTTTATCTTCAGCATGCATTGACCGGGGTGGGTGCATGGCCCGACCGTGTGGTGGGTTGCATCGGCAGGCAAGCCGGTCATGCTTTGGAACGTCGCCTGGATCTGTTCAGGAGAATGATGCCCGGTGTGGAATGGGAAGTGCTGCGGTGAGGAACGGTTCGCTCGACAAACCTTCTCCGGTTCACACCTGGAAAGACATGAACCGGAGTACTGTTCACCGGGGCGAAGTGTGTGTTACCATTTCTCGGCCCATTCTTCAGGGCGCGAGGAAATGCGACGGATGATGCCGTCATCTTGCCAGCTGATAAAGGGCAGGATCTGGTCCCGACCGGTGTTCTGACGGATGAAGGTATCGCGGTATTCGGCGAGTTTGATGGTGGAATAGCGCGTTTTGACCATGCTTCTCTTGATGGCGATCCGAAAGAATTTCATCAGGGAGATCACATGCTGGTATCGCTTGGTGAGGTTGTGGTTGCGGAGCTTGGTCGAAAGGCTCTTGATCTGGTCTTTTGCCTCCGGGAAATTCCGTGACATGCTGTGACAAAGGATCAGAAAAACCTTCACTTCGATTTCGGCATGTACCATGTTTTTGAACATCACATCCTGTTGCAGCCGGTTGAGGTGCTTCACTGCTTTGCGGTATTTTCCTACAAAGAAAGCGGTGGCTGCTTTGTGGATCATGTAATGTGCATAGGAAACGTGGTCCAGCAATGATGCATCAAATCCGCTCTCCTCAAGCAATTGAACGTCTGCAGCCATTTCAGGCAGGCGTTTGATTTCCTTGAAGTACGTTGTTTTTGATGTGAAGAAATGGGAAGAAGCACATAGCGGAGCCAGGCGCAGCATGCCTGGTATGTCCTGGCAAACCAGGTCATAGTAGGTCTGCGCTTTCTTGTGCATATGGTATTTCAGGTAAAACTCGAAACTGAGATAATCCATCAATGGCTTGCATGAGGCATAGAAAGGATCATCGGGATGTTGATGGATGAGCTTGCGGGCCATGGCAAGGTGATCTTCGATGGAGTGCGAGGATGCATCCATCCCGTCGTCTGCCGGAGTGAGCAGCGCTACGGAAAGGTGGGCGATGTGACTTTGGAAGCGCAACCGGTGGGATGAATACAACCCCGAAATGTTGTTGATCTCCTGGCGGAGCGTTAGGATCAGTTCCCACGTTTCATCATCATGTGACAGGTCATATTCTCCGATCTTACGGCTCAGTTCCAGTGCAATCCCCTGTGCCTTGTCGAGTGCAAGCGCATAGGCCATCTGTCGGTTGTATGCACGGGTATAGTCAAAGAACTTGGGTGCATGCAGGTGCATGCGACGCAAGGCATCATACACCTTGATCAGGTCGTGTGGCATGTCGTTTTCCTCCAGCACATGCACCATGTGTTCCAGGATGGCAATGGCGATATGCGGATGGTACCTGTCGCTATAGATCAGCCTCGGAAGTGAATCCAGTTTTTTGCGGAGATCCACATGCAAGCCTTCAAAATTCTGGAAAAGGAAATCCTGCACCTTGTCGTACAACCGGGATTTCATCGTATGAAATGCCGTGGCGGTCAAGCCCATCTTTTCCCGTATCTCTTCGTCGGTTTGCGGCTGATCAACGGAATTCCTGTAAGCTTTTAACAGAAAGAGGTAATTGTTGGCATTGTTTTCCTCAAGACCCGCAACAAAGCGTTGGTAGTCCCGGACCTTAATTTCAAGAATAACACTTTTCAGGTTCAGCATTTGAATTCAGATTTGGCACCTGTAGCCGACAATTACAGAAACTAATATAGCTTTAATATTTGTCCCACCCATACCTCCTCCGGGAGAAAGAAGATTTACCCGATCACCTCCGTAAAGTCAAACTCACAGGTAAAAAGTTTGATGGATACAAAGAAAACAGCCTCGTGAAGTTTGCCCAAGGGACAAAGCAAAAAAACCGTTAGATTCTTTTGCTTCCAAGTGTCCCTGACCTCCCGACGTCTTGCTTAAAGATAAAAAACTTATGTGAGACCGGTGTTTTCCTTTCCCGGTTTGTTCGCTTTTCGTTAATCTTCTTTCACCAGCGCAAGCGGATAGGCATTCCCGTTTATGCTTTTGATGTCCATTTTGATGGAGCCCACCAGCACCTCCGCCTGCAGGCGAACGGGGATGTGATTGGGGTCGTCGGTGATCCAGATGGTGAGGTCTTCTTCCGCCTTGAATACGCGGCCGATCTGGATCACGGGATTGAATTTCAGCACCCGGAAGGTGCCCAGTTTCGTTTTTAGTTCTTCACTGCCCACATATTTGATGCGGAACGGCCATAGTTCTTCGTCGATGAACGTGGGGATCTCGTATTCTGTTCCGGGTTTTGCATCTGAAAAATCCAGGGCGCGAGCAAAGTAAAAGGCCGACAGGATGTCTTGTACATTGTCGGGGACTTCATACTCGGCTTGCTTCTGCTGGCTTTTGACCTTGTTCTTGAACTGGTTGAAGATGTAGTCCTGCTCCAGTTTATATCCACCTTCATCCACCCTGCGAACAAACACCCACGGAAAAAGTGCCAGGCTGTCCATGTACGTTTCGTACCGGTCGCGCACCTTAAAAAACCAATCGAAAGCGCCTTGTGATTTGCCGGATCCCACGATGTGATAGACCGATCGGGATCCTATTTTCCGGGAGGACTGTACCTCGAGCTGCGCTTCCCCTGCATCTACGATGCCGTAGTGCACACGGTATTTGAGCTTTTCCCCGATTTTGAAAGGTTGGGTGTCCACTTCGCGGAAGGTCTTGACCACGTGTTCTTTCACGCTGTTCTCATCCTGCGCACTGAGCTGTGTCAGCGAAACCAGGATGAGGGTCATCAGGATGGCATAGGTACGTCTCATGCCCCAGCAAACGCAAATTGCATTCCAAACTATCTGACGTATCCCGGCCATGCTCCGGTTTTGTGTTGGTTTTACATCACAACGTTGACGATCCGCCCCGGCACCACAATGACCTTTTTGGGCTTTTTCCCGTCGAGCCATTTGGCGCTGTGCTCCATCGCCAGCACTTCCTTTTCAATCTCCGCCGGTCCCAGGGCTGCCGGCAACTCCACCGTAAACCTGGTTTTCCCGTTGAAGGAAACCGGGTACATCACGGTATCTTCCTGCAGGTAGTCTTCGTTGTATTCCGGGAACGTACCGGTGGTGATGCTCTCCTTGTGCCCAAGCGCTTCCCACAGTTCTTCGCAGATGTGAGGTGCGAAGGGTGCCAGCAGCAATACGAAGCTTTCCAATACTTCGCGATTGTGGCATTTCAGGTCCGACAGCTCGTTGATGCAGATCATGAACTGGCTCACCGCCGTGTTCATCGACAGGCGTTCGATGTCGTCGCCGATCTTTTTGATGGTCTTGTGAAGGGCCTTCAGTTCTTTTGGGTTGGCAGGCGAATCTTGCACCAGCCAGTTGCCTTCCTTGTCGTAAAACAACCCCCACACTTTCTTCAGAAAACGGAAGGTGCCTTCGATGCCGTGGGTATCCCAGGGCTTGGCGATGGTGAGCGGACCGAGGAACATCTCGTACAGGCGCAACGTGTCGGTGCCGTAACGTTCAACAATGCCTTCCTTGCCTGTCTCGGGATTCGTGTCGGGAGATACGACGTTGAACTTGGACTTGGACATTTTCTCAACCACAGCCTCACACATGAACAGGCCCTGATCGTTAAACTCGAAGGTGTAATCGGAAAAGTCGGGCTTCCATTTTTTAAAGCCTTCCACATCCAGGCGCTCCTGGTCCACAAGGTCTATCAGGGCATAGGTGGGTACCAGCGAGACATCATCACTCAACTTTTCACGGATATCACTGGAGTATGCTTTGCGTGTGTGCGGATCGAAATATACCAGATGGGCCATGCCCAGAATCATCCCCTGGTTCACCAGTTTCTTGAACGGTTCTTTGTGGGATACCATGCCGAGGTCGAACATGAACTGGTTCCAGAACCTTGAATACAGCAGGTGGCCGGTGGCGTGTTCGGAGCCGCCGATGTAAAGGTCCACCTGTTGCCAGTATTTCTCTTTGTCTTTGGCGAACGGTTCGTTTTCGTTCTTGGGGTCCATGTAGCGCAGCCAGTACCAGCTGGAGCCGGCCCAGCCGGGCATGGTGGTGTGCTCGTATTCGAATTCGTTCCGGTACTTCCAGTTTTTCGCACGCGCCAGGGGTGCATCGCCGTCTTCGGTGGGTTGGTACTTGTCGATCTCGGGAAGCAGCACGGGCAGCTCGTTTTCTTCCACGGTGTGGGGCACGCCGTTTTTATAAAACACCGGGATGGGTTCACCCCAGTAGCGTTGCCTGCCGAACACGGCATCGCGCAGCTTGTAGTTCACGGTTCCGTGACCGATGCCCAGTTCTTCGATTTTTTTGATGGCGGCTTTGATGGCTTCGGGTACCCGCATGCCGTTGAGGAAATCGCTGTTGGTAAGCATAGCATCCTTGCTGGCTTCCGCGCACTGTTCGGCGTCCTGTCCTTCGATCACGGGTACGATCTTCAGTCCGAACTGTTTCGCAAACCGCCAGTCGCGCTCGTCACCGGATGGCACGGCCATGATGGCGCCGGTGCCGTAGCCAGCCAGCACGTAGTCGGCGATCCAAACCGGAATCTGTTCGTTGTTGAAAGGGTTGATGGCATAGGCGCCGGTGAAGCAACCCGTGACCGATTTCACATCAGCCTGGCGTTCCCGTTCGCTTTTGCGCGAGGTTTTTTCCTTGTAGGCTTCGATGGCGGCCTTCTGGTCGGCGGTGGTGATTTCGTCTACCAGCGGGTGTTCGGGGGCGAGCACCATGAAGCTTGCACCGAAGATGGTATCGGGACGGGTGGTGAACACCTTGATGCGTGCATCGGAACCATCAACCTGAAAGCTGATGTCGGCGCCATGGGATTTGCCGATCCAGTTGCGTTGCATTTCCTTGAGGGCATCGCTCCAGTCGACCTGGTCCAAACCTTGCAGCAATCGCTCCGCATAGGCGGTGATGCGCAGGCTCCACTGTTTCATTTTCTTTTGCACCACGGGATGTCCGCCGCGTTCCGAGAGGCCGTCTTTCACCTCATCGTTAGCCAGCACGGTTCCCAGGGCGGGGCACCAGTTCACCACGGCTTCGGAGCGGAAAGCGAGGCGGTAATGTTGCAGAATTTTTTCCTGTTCGGTTTCATCCCATCCGTTCCAGTCTTCAGCTGTGAATGTTTCCTTGAAGCCGGTGGCTGCATCGATGGTTTGATTTCCGTTTTTTTGAAAGGCGTCCGTCAGTGCTGAAATGGGTTGTGCCTGTCCGCTCTTTTTGTCGAACCAATGGTTGAACAGCTGCAGGAAAATCCATTGTGTCCACTTGTAATAGGAAGGATCGCATGTGCGTACTTCGCGGTCCCAGTCGAATGAAAAGCCCAGCATGTCCATCTGCTGCCGGTACCTTCGGATGTTATTTTCGGTGGTAACGGCCGGGTGCTGGCCGGTTTGTATGGCGTACTGTTCGGCGGGCAATCCGAATGCATCATATCCCATCGGATGCAGTACACAGAAGCCTTGCATGCGTTTGTACCTGGAAAAAATGTCGGAGGCGATGTAACCAAGGGGATGTCCTACGTGCAGTCCGGCGCCTGACGGGTAGGGGAACATGTCAAGCACATAGTATTTGGGTTTGGCCGGATCCTCGGCGATACGGTATGTGCCTGCCTCCTTCCAGCGTTGTTGCCACTTCTTTTCGATCTCTTGAAAACGGTATTCCATCAAGGCGGATTTTGCCTGCGAAGGTAAGCAATTGCCTGTAGTATGCGGCAGTTTTAGGGCGGGTGGTTCAGGCGAACAGGAGGGAGAACGCCTGGTCTACCTTGCTTACGAATTGCACTTCGATGCGAAAGCGGCTTGTATCAATGGATTTGCGGCCGTATGAAGAAACCATGATCTTTTCCAGTCCGAGCTTTTCCGCTTCGGCGATCCGTTGTTCCAGGCGGGCTACAGGCCGGATCTCTCCGGTGAGTCCCACCTCGCCCGCATAACATTGGTTGGCGGGAAGGGGGATGTCTTCGTGTGAAGACAGCAGCGCGGCGATCACGGCCAGGTCGATGCCCGGGTCGTCCACGCGGATGCCACCGGCGATGTTGAGGAATACGTCCTGCATGCCCAGGCGGAACCCGCAGCGTTTTTCGAGTACGGCCAGCAACATGTTCAGGCGTCTCAGGTCGAAGCCTGTGGATGAGCGTTGCGGCGTGCCGTATACGGCTGTGCTCACGAGTGCCTGCACTTCGATGAGGAGGGGCCGGATGCCTTCCACCGTGGCTGCAATGGCCGTTCCGCTGAGTTGATCTTCTCCCCGGTTCATGAGTACTTCCGACGGATTGGCCACCGGATGCATGCCGGATGCTTTCATTTCGTAAATGCCGATTTCGGATGCGGACCCGAACCGGTTTTTCATGGCGCGGAGGATGCGGTAGGCATGGTGGCGGTCTCCTTCGAACTGCAGCACGGTGTCAACCATGTGTTCGAGTACTTTGGGGCCAGCCAGCTGACCATCTTTGGTGATGTGACCGATCAGTACCACCGGGGTTTGAGTTTCCTTGGCATAGCGCAGGAGTTCACCCGTGCATTCGCGGATCTGGGATACGGAACCCGCCGATGCATCCAGTTGTTTGCTGGTGAGGGTTTGGATGGAGTCTACGATGACAAGTCCGGGTTGCAGTGATTTGGCCTGGGAGAAGATGTTCGACAGGTCGGTTTCGGCGAGTACGAAGCAGTTCAGGTTTTGGGATTGCATGCGTTCGGCGCGCATGCGGATCTGCATCTCACTTTCTTCTCCTGATACGTACAGCACTTTTGCGTTCTGCAGGCTCAGGGCCATTTGCAGCAACAAGGTTGATTTACCGATCCCGGGTTCACCTCCCAGCAGTACAACGGATCCCGGTACGATACCTCCGCCGAGTACGCGGTTGAGTTCGGGGTCGGCGAGAAGAATGCGTGGTTGTTCGGCGAAGGATACTTCAGACAGCGGGCGGGCTTTGGTGGCGGTGGTTCGTTTCGATCCGTTTTCGCGCCATGCCTTTTCATCGGCCGACTTGCCCACAACCTCTTCCACATAAGTGTTCCATTCGTTGCAGTTGGGACACTTTCCGATCCATTTGGCGGACTGGCTGCCACAAGACTGGCAGAAGTAGGTGGTGTGGGTTTTGGCCAATGTCGAAGCCTATTCGGTCTTGACGAATTCCGCGGTATACGGACCCTGTGTACCCGAGCGGTAGTAAAGCACCATTTCGTCTTTGTTCAGGCGCATGATGCGGAAACGCTCATTCAGCCAGAACTTGGAGAAGTCGAAGAAGGATATGTATGCGCGGGTGAGACCTGCCTGGATGATGTAGGTGCTGCTATCAGTTATGGTGCCTGCCTTGGCTCCTGTTGTTTCTGTGATATACACCATGCCATCCTTGAACACCCATTCTTCCGTGTTTCCGACATTCCCAAGGTCAACGCGTTCGTATTTGCCGGCTGAAATTTTTTTCTCGATGCCTTTACGCGAAGGGAACATGAGGTTGCTGCTGTTCTGGCAGGAAGTAAGCACCAGGCTTGCAAGCATGGGAATGATAAGTATGAATCTGGTAATGGCCTTCATGGTTGATGCTCTGATGAGATTCTTTCCAATATTCCGGTCGTGGAATGTCCCTGGAGGAATGGTACGATTTCTACCTGCCCGCCTTTGCTTTGCACAATATCAGCTCCGACTACATCCGATGCTTTGTAATCTCCTCCTTTTACCAGCACGTCCGGTTGCACAAATGTAATTAAATTCAGAGGAGTATCTTCCCCGAAGGGTACCACGGCATCAACAAAGCCAAGGCTTGCCAGAACCAGCATCCTGTCTTTTTCTTGATGCACAGGTCTTCCGGAACCTTTCAGCTGCCGAACGGAGCTATCCGAATTCACTGCAACCAATAATCGGTCACCAAAAGAAGCGGCGGTGGCAAGGGTATGTATATGACCGGGATGCAGGATGTCGAAACAACCGTTGGTGAATACAATGGTTCGGTTCTGAAAACGCCACCTGTGAAGACGTGCAGCCAGTGCGGCATTTGCACCGTCGTAGATCTTCTCCAGGATATGGTCCCACTTGTTGTTAATTGGCATTCTTCCGGTAAGAAAGTGTGATCACTAATAGCGACAAGCCACCCGTTACCGCCATCACGATATACTGGGTGCCATGTACCAAATAAGCGAATGATACGGAAGAATCGGCTGAAATGTTATACAATTCTTCAAGGGTATAGGCAACAAAGGTGTGATAGGTGCCCACGCCACCGGGAACCGGTGCAAGTATCCCCAGGCTTCCGGTGGTCAGGATGGTGAACCCTTCCCCGACGCCCAGGTGGGATGTGGCATCCATGGCGAAGAAGCATACATATACCATCAGGAAATAGCAGAGCCAGATGAAAACGGTGTGCATAACGAACAATCCCTTTCCGGGCATGGTTGCAATGGTGCGCAGTCCGTTCATGAATCCCACCAGGATGCGCCTGAACTTGAAATAGTATTTACCGCCATGTGCGCGGAACTTGCGGATCCCCCACCTCATGGCTAAGATGCCGAGAACCGCCAGCACAATCAGCACCACCAGGTAAATCCAAACATGTTCGCGTTGTGCCGCCCATTTGTTCTGCAAGGGTTCCCAGATGTGGGTTCCCAGGAAGTTTTCCAGCTGGTTGAGCTGAACCACAACGGTGATGCCGATGATCAGCAGAAAACTGAGCATATCAATGCCGCGTTCCACCAGCACGGTGCCCACAAGGTTTTGCAGGGGTATTTTACCTTTTCGTGCCAGCACACCACAGCGGGTGATTTCTCCCAACCGGGGAATGGCCATGTTGGACAGGTAGCCGATCATGGTGGCGTGAAAGGTGGTGGTAAGCCGGGTTGGGTAACCCAGTGACCGGATCAGCAGGTTCCATCTGGCGGCTCTTGACAAATGGCTCAGCAGGGCGATTGCCCCGGAAAGTACCACCCATTGATAATGGGCTTTTTTCAGCTGGCTGAGCAGAATACGGATGTCTATTTTGGACGAGACATACCAGAGAAGTCCGATCCCGACACCCAGGAAGAGAAGGTATTTGAGGATAACGAAGATTCTCTTCCTGGCCAAGCTATGTCAGTCGGTTGGTTGCCGTATCCGGAAAGATCAGGCGGGGTTTGAAGGATTTTGCTTCTTCAAAATCCATATGGGCATACGAGATCACAATCACAATGTCACCCACCGCCACACGCCTCGCAGCCGGTCCGTTCATGCACACCACACCCGATCCGCGTTCACCTTTGATGATGTATGTTTCCAGTCGTTCGCCATTGTTGATGTTCACCACCTGTACCTTTTCGTTTGCGATCAGGTTGGCGGCATCCAGCAGGTCTTCATCAATGGTGATGCTTCCCACGTAATTCAGGTTGGCCTCGGTTACGGTCACCCTGTGAATCTTCGATTTTACTATTTCTATCAACATACCACAAAAGTAATCAAAAAGCACATGCAATCTTCCCCTCACGACCTGACGGAAAAGGCCAGCGCGGCCACACTGACCCGGCAATCCGGCAGGTTCGTCAGCAAGGCGGCGATGGCTTCGAGGGTTGCACCCGTCGTGATCACATCATCCACCACCAGAACATGTTTACCCGCCAGGCGCATGGGATCCGCCAACCGGAAGCTGTGATCGGCGTTGAGCCAACGTTCGTACCGGCCCTTTCGGGTCTGACTTTTCCTGTTGCCGCTGCGCAAGACACAAAACGTTTCACATGGAACACCCAGAATTTCCGCCACCTCCCGGGCGATCCACTCACTTTGGTTGTAACCCCTTTGCCTGTATCGTTCGCGGGTGAGTGGTACCGGCACGATCACATCCACCTGCCATTGCATGTGCAGAATGCATCGACCGAGTTCCATGCCCAATACACGGGCGGTGTCGTGCTGGGCGTGATACTTGATGCCGTGGATCAGCCGCTGTGTGATGCCACCCCTTCGGAAGGCAAGCAGGGCGGTGGCATACCGGATCTCTACACGCCCCCAGAAAATTTTGTGCAACGCGTGATCAGTGCCGCCGGTAAATAAAGTTCTCGGGAGTGAAGCCATACACACCAGGCAAATGCCGGTTTCCCCGGTATGCAGGTTGCGATGGCATCCGGCACAAAGCCTGGGAAAGAAGAGATGGAGTAAACTTTTACCGTAGGCGGTGATCCGGGACGGCCAATGTTTTTTCATGATCACATGATCAGATGAGGCCCTCCGTGAACGTTTGCAGCGAAGGTAGCGGAAGCAAAACAGAATGGCAATCCTTCAGAATGCCTACAGAATGTAAAGGTATCTTTGACGATGCATCCGTACGTATAAGCTTCCGACATGAAGATCCTCATCATTGAAGACGAACCGGACCTGCAGGCATCCATCGCAGGATACCTGAAGGATCAGGGCTTTCTTTGTGAACTCGCATCCGATTTCGCGGAAGCGAGTGAGAAGGTGGCCATGTACGTGTATGATTGCCTTGTGGTTGATCTCAACCTTCCCGGCGGAAACGGCATGGAGATCATCCGCCAGGTGAAAGCCGGTCACCCGGATACCGGCCTTATTATTCTTTCGGCACGTGATGCACTCGACGACAGGCTTGAGGGACTTTCCATCGGCGCAGATGACTACCTGACCAAGCCGTTTCACCTGAGTGAACTGAACGCACGCATTCATTCCATCATCCGCAGGCGAAGGTTCCAGGGCGCCAACGAAGTGGTGTTCGGAGAGATCACCCTTGACCCGCAATCCAGGCGCGTGTTCGTATGCGGTGAAGAACTCATCCTTACACCCAAGGAATACGGATTGCTGTCGTTCTTCCTGGCCAACCGCGACCGGGTGGTGGGTAAAGAAGCCCTGTCCGAACATATCTGGGGCGACCACATCGACATGGCCGATCATTTCGATTTTCTCTATACCCATATTAAAAATCTGCGCCGTAAATTGATGCAGGCCGGGGCAGAAGACTACATCCGCACTGTTTATGGCATCGGCTACAAATGGCAGGCAAAATGAGGCTTTTCACCATCACAACCCTGTGGTACACGATCATCTCCGCATTGGTGTTCGCCGGGGCGGGAATGGCATTCTTTCTCGCCATTGAAGATCTCATGCGCGAAGAAGCGGATGAACAACTCCACAATGAAAAACTGGTGATCCTGGATCAACTGCGGAAAGGTGAGGCGCCTGAACCGGCATGTGTTTCGATGGACAAACGGATCCACATCATTCCATTGCCAGCCGGCCAAAAGGTGAAAGAGGAATACAGCGACACCACCATGCAATTCAGGTATGCAGACGGAGATGAAGAAGTCCTTCCTTTCCGGCGATTGATCGCAGGTGTGGACGCGGGCGGGAACGCCTACAAGCTGGATATCTCCATTTCCATGCTGGAGTCGGACGACCTCGGCGAAAGGATCCTCAAACTTGTGCTGACCCTTTTCGGAGTTACGCTGCTGCTCATCCTTGGTCTGAATGTGTTGTTGTCTCGCCTGCTGTGGAAACCCTTCCGCAGCATGCTGACGCAGATGCAACAATACAAGGTGGAACAACATCAGGCGTTGGAGATTCCCGCTTCTTCTATTGCGGAATTCCGTGAACTGGGTGCAGCCCTGAAACACCTGACCGACCGGGTGCATGCTTCTTTCGATAGTCTCAAGGAGTTCACAGAAAATGCGTCACACGAGATCCAAACGCCGCTGGCCATCCTGCAGTCGAAAGCAGAATCATTGATGCAGGCCGAAGACCTGGCCATACACCATGCGGATGATCTGGCCGGAATGGCGAGGGCCGTGCAACGTTTGTCGCGACTGAACCAGGCGTTGCTGCTCCTGTCGAAAATAGAGAACAGGCAGTTCCCGGATCAGACACTCATCCGGCCGGCGGCTTTGATCCAATCGATCCTGGATAATTTCAGTGAATGGATGGATGAAAAACACCTGCAACTGGAAACGGAGTTGGATGCTGATGTGTCCCTGTCGATGAACCCCGTGCTGGCCGACATACTCCTGTCAAACCTCATCGGTAACGCCATCCGCCACAGCAAGGAACAAGGGATCATCCGCATCCGTCTTACCAGCCGTGAACTGCAGCTGGAAAACACCGGGGGACCGCCGGTTGCCGACGGAGAAAAATTGTTCGGGCGTTTTCACAAAGCGGATCCGTCGTCTCGGTCGCTCGGACTGGGATTGTCCATCGTACGGAAAATCTGCGATGTGCAGGGCTATACCATCCGCTATGAAGGCCGCATGCCGGATGTGCATCGGTTTGTTCTCGGATTCTGATTCAGAATTGCTACAGATTGCTGCCGGATCTTCGCTGCAAACATTCCGGATCGCATGCAAACATACAGGTACATTTTTCTGTCGATCGCCATGGTGTTATGTGCATCGTGTGCACTTGCCCAGGGCGGTTCAACCCTCCGGGGTACCGTTGTGGATGCGGGCAATGATGAAGCACTGCCCTTTGCCAACGTGGGTTTGTTCCGACAGGCAGACAGCTCCCTGGTGCAGGGTACCACTACATCAGGCACCGGTCAGTTTGTGTTCAGGGATGTGCCTGAAGGAACGTATCGCCTGCGGGTGACCTTCATCGGGTATGCGGAACAGGTGGTGAACAACCTGCGTACTTCGGGTAAGGCAATTGAGGTGGGAAAGATTTCACTCGAACCGGTTTCACAGGAGTTGCAGGAAACCGAGATCACCGCAGAGCGGCCCCTGATGGAGATGGATCTTGACCGAAAAGTCTATCACGTGGACCAGGACATCCAGGGCCAGTCGGGTTCTGCTTCGGAGGTGCTTGAGAACATACCGTCGGTTTCCGTGAGCGCCGAAGGTGATGTCAGTCTGAGGGGTTCTTCGAATGTGACATACTTCATCAACGGTCGTCCTTCCGCCCTGCTCAGAATAAACCCGGCCGCTGCCCTCCAGCAGATACCGGCTTCCAGCATCGAGCGCATTGAAGTCATCACCAATCCGTCTGCGAAATTCAGACCCGATGGAGCAGCCGGTATCATCAATATCGTGTTAAAGAAAGACCGCAAAGAGGGATTCAACGGTACGCTGAGCGCCAATGCCGGAAACGGTGGTCGGTACAATACCAACCTGATGCTGGGCATACAAAAGAAAAAGGTGAACCTGTTCGGGAACTATGGGGTACGGTGGGACCAGCGATTGCGAACCATCTCGGATGAGCGGACCTATCTGGATTCAACCGGAATGCCGGAAAGCTATTATGAGCGCAATACGGATGGCAGATATCGTTCGGTATCGCACACCGCGAATGTGGGCGGAGAATGGCACATCAACAACAAAAATGTGTTTTCTCTCAACGGAAACGGATACTACCGGGGCATGGACCGGCCAAAGGAATTTTCCACCGTCAGCTATGACCTGCAACACGCCGTTACCGAAAACTTCCTGACGCAACAGGATGGAAGGGAAGATGAATACGAGGTGGAAGGAAGTGCGGGATTTGAACATCAGTTCGGGAAAGAAGACCACGCCATTCAATTCGAACTGAATGCTTCTACATACAGTGAGAAAGAGTGGAACGGCTTCAACGAAACCTATCAATACCCGGAAAGGGAAAATTACCAGAGTGAGGTGGAGATACGCAAGTCGGGCAAGCAGGTTGAAAGTGTGGTGGAGTATACGCTTCCGTTGGGTGAAGACCGTGAGCTGGAAGCCGGTTACGAGGGAACCTACAATGCAGATTACATCCGCTATTCCGGAACCTACCTTGACACCGTGGCAGGTAACTGGAAAAAAGACCTGATCAAATCCAACCGCTTCCGCATCAACCAGCAGCTGCATGCCATGTATACCACTTACGGGTTTGACCTGGAGAACCTGGGCGTGATGGTTGGTGTGCGTGCAGAACAATCCATCCTCTCATCCCACCTGCTCAATACCGATTCACTGATCCCGAATCACTACTTCAAATTGTATCCGAGCCTGCACCTGAACCATGAAGCGGGTGAAGGAAAGGAATGGCAGTTCAGCTATACCCGACGTGTGAACCGGCCCGACGGAGATGAATTGAACCCTTTCGGCGAATACAACGATCCCCGCCATGTGGAAGCGGGAAACCCAGCACTGAAGCCCGAACAAATCCATTCCGTGGAACTGGGTTATCAGCGAACGGCATCAAAGGCTAGCTGGAGCAGCACACTGTTTTACCGCTATGTATTCGATGCACTGGAAGAAGTGACAAGCACCATCATGGATTCCGTCATCCTGACCACGCTGGACAACCTCGCCTCTGAGCAGGCGGCGGGCTGGGAAAGTACGTTCCAGGGAAAGCCGTTCAGGTGGTTGTCGGTGCAGGGAAGCGGAACAGTTTACTACAATGAGGTGAATGCCATCAACCTGGGATATACCACACCGAAGTCAAACGTTACCTGGTCAGCCCGGGTTAATAGCAATGTGTACCTCCCCCGGAAAACCCTGGTACAGGTAACCACCAGGTACAATGCACCCAGGCTTGGTGCACAGGGCAGAAGCAAAGGTTCATTCGTGTGCAACCTCGGTGCACGTAAAAAGTTATGGGATGACAAGGCATCACTGGTAGTGACGGTGTCGGACGTATTCAATACCTCCCGCTGGGGAGAAGTGTTGCATACACCCGAGATGGACCAGGTATATGTGTCCCACCGCAGGTCACAGATCCTGTACATCGGGTTCACCTGGCAGTTCGGCAAGGCTTACCAGAAACAGAAGGAAGACATTCAGTTCGACAACGGTCAGTGAAGATGCAATACGGTTGTATCTTGGTGGGATGAAACAACACGCTCTCTTCACCCTGATGGTTGCCTGCATCACAGCATGCACCTCACCCGCATCCGATCCGGTGTCTGAATCAGCCACATTGAAACAAACCGACCTGGACATGAGTGCACTGGCAGCCAGGGAAGGTTTCTTCAAAGCTTTGTCGGATTATGCAGCAGATGATTTTGTAAAACTGAACGATGGTTCCATGCCCATCATCGGCAAGGCGGCGTACATCGAAAGCAACGGCGGAAAACCGGGTCCGAAAGGGATCACCTGGGAACCTGTGGATGCAAGGGTGGCCGCATCCTGTGACCTGGGGTATACCTGGGGAAACTGGACATACGGGACCGGTGATACGGTCTACTACGGCAACTATTTCACTGCATGGAGGAAGGGGGAGGACGGACACTGGCATGTTGCGTTGGACGGGGGAAACAGTACACCTGCAAAGCCTTAGGGATGTTCCGGCGGAAAATGCTGACAAATAAAGATTTTAAAGTGTATTTTTGCCGCGTCGAACGCTTACCCGGATCCGGAACTGGACCCTCAATTGCCTCAGACATAATATAACTGTGGACATGAGCCGGGAGAATGATGATCTGATGCAAGAAACCGTAACCGAGAAAACAGTACGCCCAGGCTTTCAGCGACCCGAATCCCAAGATTTCTACCATGTGGCACGGCAACGTGTGCAGCGGTATTTTGAGGAAACCGGGCAATCTACCTACGGCAATGCCAAAATGACCCGCAAGGCGATCTTCCTTTTCAGCCTGTTCGTTTTGAGCTATGTGTCGTTTTATCTTCCCATCAACCCATGGGTGTTGCTGCTGATTGCCGGCTGCAACGGTTTCCTCACGGCGTTGCTCGGCTTCAACATCGCGCATGATGCGGTTCACGGTTCGTTCTCACCCAAAAGCTGGGTGAACAAAATGCTGGGCCTCGTCTTCAATATTGTTGGGGCAAACGATTTCATGTGGCGCATCAAACACAACATCATTCACCATACCTACACCAATGTGCCGGGTCATGATGACGACATCATGCAGATAAAGATCCTGCGCATGGAGCCCCACAAGGAACTGATGAAGATTCATCGCTTCCAATACATTTATGCATTTCTGCTGTACCCGCTGGCCACCTTGTCGTGGGTGTTCATCCGTGATTACGTGAACTTCTTCAGACAGGATTTCCAGTCAGCTGCAGGCCGCAAACACCCGGTAAGGGAATTCATCCGTCTGCTGGGTTACAAGATCCTGTACTATGCGCTGTTCATTGTTCTGCCCATCATGTACATTTCATTGCCATGGTATGCGATTGCAGCCGGATTTGTGTTCATGCACATGGTGGAAGGCCTGGTGCTTTCCATTGTGTTCCAGCTGGCACACGTAGTGGAGAAAGCGCAGTTCCCGATTCCCGGAGATGAAAACGAACTTACACGTTCATGGGCGGTGCATCAGATGTATACCACTGCGGATTTTGCTACGGGCAGCAAACTTGTGACGTTCCTTGTAGGCGGATTGAATTTTCAGGTTGAACATCACCTGTTTCCCAAGGTGTGTCACATTCATTACCCGCAGATTGCGCCCATCATCAAGGCAACGGCAGAGGAATTTAACCTCCCTTACAATGAGTACGGATCATTGGGAGCGGCACTGCGTTCACATGTACAAACGTTGTGGGACTTCGGCCACGAGATGGTGCCGGAAACCGCCCGGGTGCGATCCTGATATCTAACAGATACAAACAAAAAAAGGGGACGATCACCGTCCCCTTTTTTTAATTTACCTCAAAGCAGGTTTTAGTTGGTACCGCGGATGCAATGGTGGTATCCGTCACCATCGGCTTCGAACACTTTCGATTCACGGGTTCTCCAGGTACCGGAAGAGTAAATGTAGTCGGACTGGTTCTGCAGCAGTGTAAAGTCACGAACTGTGTGCCAGCTGCCCCATGACTTGTAACGCAGGCGGTGGCGGATGGTGCCACGGTAAGGGCTTGCGTTGGTGTGCATGGAGAACTTGTAATTCTCTACATAGCTGGTACCTGTACGATTCACCCAGCAGTAGAGGTAGTCCCAGCCGCCATTGCAGTAGTTGCTTTGGAACTGACTGGCGCTCATCATCGGCACGTTTTCTTCAGCGGGTTCTGAAACAAACTCCTTCTGGATCATGGGCGCCTGTGTGTAATTGGCTTCTGCCTGTGCGAACGCCGTTTTCAGTTGCTGTGGTGCAGCCTGATGCGAAAGGGCTTCATAAAATTGAACAGGGGTCAGTTGTCCGGCTGCCTCAGGCAATACATCCTTGTTCAGTACACCGGCTGCCAATACTTCGCCGTCCGGGAATTGAGAGAATTCCACGAAACCGTCTTTGCCCATATCGATTCTTGCCAGCAGGGTTTCTTCTGCGGTCAGGTGTGATTCGTTGGTCTGAATTTTTTCACTCACCTGTTTCTGGGTGGTAATGGCTTCCTTTTCGCAAGCGGAAAAGAAAACCAGTGCATAGGCCGCGCAGATGGCTGCTACGGATTTTTGAATGGTTTTCATTGTTGTAGGTTTATTTGCCTTACTAGTTTGAAGGGTGTTCAGGCATGTTCCCTTGGACAGGTATGACGCGTCTTCATGTGATCCCTAAGAGACCACGGAACGGGTTTGCCCTGCTTCGGAATTGGTCCGATCCGTTCCGGAACAAATGTATCTGTGCCCGTCGCGGGAATATGTCAGAAATACATGAAGTGCCGGAATGAGTTCATGAACGGACGGTAACATTTCATATGGCTACCGACGGTACGTACCCGAGGTGATTGGGAATAGAAAGTAAGCGTTAAGTGGATGGCATTAAGGCCTTACCCGGAGAATGGACTTTCTATGAACAGCATGGCCAATCGCAGGTTTTCATAACTCACTTTTTCGTGCATCGCAGCATACAGATCTTTGAGACCGATCGGGTTGGTTGCGTCTTGCGGGGTGTTCGCGTTCAGTTGTCCGAGCGCTTGTTTCACTTCTGATATCAGCTCTGCTCCGGGTGCGAGATAGGACATGTCCAGATCCGGGTGCGATTTCTTGATCCTGGTCAGATGTGACAGGATCGTGCCGCGTGCCAGTCCGCGTTTTTCCATCATGTCTTCCACAGATAAATGTTCACGTATCAGTGCCAGCGTTTCATCATACGTGGATCCTTTTGTGGTTTTCTTTTTTTTGCGGGATGCAGTTTCTTCTTGGGAATGTTCATCCGGTGGCACACCTCCGCATTTCTCCATGAACAGTTGTGCTTCATGGGTGAGGTTGGAAGCGGTTGCCAGCGCCTCTGCTTCTGCAGACAATTCACGGAAGCGCTTATCTGCCCGCATCACCAGGTCATCCACCTCCAGCGCTTTTTGGTTGAAACCCACCAGGCGGAGTCCACGGATGTCTCTTAAGCGTGAAAGGGCAACATACCCTTGTCCTTTTTCAAACGTTTTGCTCAGGTCTATTTCTGCGGCGTCAAGCGTCATGCCCTGGCTTTTGTGCACGGTGATGGCCCATGCCAGCCGGAGCGGAATCTGTTCGAACGAAGCGATGGTTTTGCCTTTGGCATTCTCCACCGACCAGGTTTCGTGGTCGGCATAAACGGTTCGGCCGTCCATGGTTTCCACCACGGGCAGATCTTCGGAATCAAACCGGGTGACGGTACCCAGCGTGCCGTTCATCACACCTTTCTCATACATGTTTTTCACGAACATCACGCGGGCGCCTTTCTTCAGACGGAGCGTCTCTTCCGCCAGCACGGATTTCCGAAGCGTTTCCAGGGGCTTCTTTCTGCCTTTCAGAATGGCGCTGAAGGTTCTGGTTTCACCCGGAAGGCTGTTGAGTTTTTGTATGTTGATGTAGTCCACATCCAGGTTGTGTGTATACAACCGGGTGAGGTTGTCGCCCCCGATCTCATGGGCGGAAGTTGCCTGCAATTGCCTGGCGGCCCATTCGCCCGTCCGGCCTTCCCTTATCTCATTCAGGATCCGCGTCAGGGGACCATTCTCCTGCCTGTGTTGCTCGGTCAGGTAACAGATGGTGAGACCTGCATCCAGCCATGCAGCCGACATGAAAGCAAACTTGTTCTTGTTGATCTCTTCGCGTTTTCCGACAGGCGGCAGCTGAAAGAAATCACCGCACACAACCACCTGTATGCCACCGTAGGGTTCGTTGCTACTCCGAAGGAAACTCAATACCTGACGGGCCGCCTCGAGTTGGGCGCCGTGCAGCATGGAGATCTCATCGATGATCAGCACTTTCGCTTTTTCAATGTTCTCGCGGAAATGCTTTTTCGTTTTAAGGTCCCGCAGGTCTTGTACCGACATGCGGTCACGGATGCCGATGCCTGACCACGCATGCAGGGTCACGCCGTTCATGTGCGTGGCCGCAATGCCGGTGGATGCCGTTACGGCCACAGGTATTTTCCGGTCTTTCAGGTAGCGGATGTACTGCCTGAGCACATAGGTCTTCCCGCTGCCGGCGGATCCGGTGAGGAACACATTCCTGCCCGATTTCAATATTGCCAATGCCGTTTGCTGGTCCATGATTTTAGTTGCGCTGTAAAAGTAGAAAAGGGATGGAAGTATGCGGGAAAAAGTGCTGCACAAACTTACGAATGTAAGACACGGATGCATTGTGTGTTGTTTGCTGGTGCCGGCCAGGATCATTCCCTTCTCGTGTTTTCGTCTATTTTTGCTGCTGTAACCATGTCCGGAATCAAAGCGAAAATATGTGTGATAGGGGCGGGTCCGGCAGGACTGGCAGCGGCCTATGAACTGGTGCAACACGGCACCACGGACGTGATTGTGATCGACCGGCATGAGATGGTGGGCGGCCTGGCCCGCACCGTGTCATCACCGGGGGACGGTGCCCGTTTTGATATCGGTCCGCATCGCTACTTCACCAAAAATGCCGAAGTGAAAGCCCTTTGGTTCCGCTTGCTCGGAGATGACTTTATCACCGTTAGCCGTACGACGCGTATTTTTTACCGCGGAAAGCTGTTCAACTATCCCATCAAGGCGGGAGATGTGCTGATCAAACTGGGCATCTGGTCTTCTTTTCTCAGCTTTCTGTCGTATATCCGTGAGCGCATCATTCCCCGGCGCAACATCCGTACGTTTGAAGACTGGGTGACCGCCAAGTTCGGGGGCAGGTTGTACCGCACTTTTTTCAAATACTATACTGAGAAAGTATGGGGCATTCCATGCAGTGAGATCGAAGCGAGATGGGCGGCGCAACGGATCAAGGGGCTCAATTTCACAGAGGTGGTAAAAAAAGTGTTCGGAGGAACCGCAAAGGCGAAATCCCTGGTGGAATCGTTCTATTATCCGCGTAAGGGAGCGGGCCAGATGTATGAGGCCATGGCCGATGTCATCACAAAAGCAGGCGGACGCGTGATGCTGGCTACCGAGGTGATGTCGTATCAGCTTGAATCTGACCGCCTGGTTTCCCTTGAAGTGAAAGATGCCGCCGGCAACCTTAGCACCATCACGGCCGATCATTTCTTCAACAGCGCACCGATCACCGCGTTTTTTGAACGCCTGTCGGTGCCACCGCCACCTGCCGTTGCCGAGGCGTGCAAACAACTCTACTACCGTGCGCACATCACCGTGAACATGCTGGTGGAAGGAACAGACCTTTTTCCGGATCAATGGATCTACATCCATGATCCTTCTTTTCAGATGGCTCGGCTGGCCAACTACAACAATTTTGCATCTGATATGGTGGAGAAATCCGGCTTTACCGCTGTGAGTGCCGAGTATTTCACCTTCGAACATGAAACGTTGTGGAAGATGGATGATGAGGCGTTGATGCAGCTGGCCGTTGAAGAAGTACGCCGCCTGGGCCTCGTCGGCACCAGCAAAGTGAAAGGCGTATCGGTGATCCGGGAACGGGAAAGCTATCCCACCTACTTCATGGGTTACGAGCAGCCGTTCAATGTCCTGAAAGATCACCTGGACCGGATACGGAATGTGAGTCCGGTGGGCCGTGGCGGACTCTACAAATACAACAACCAGGATCATTCCATTTATTCGGGACTTGTAGCTGTGCGCAACTACCTGTTCCCCGACCACCACATGAGTGTGTGGCAGATCAACATCGACGCGGAATACCAGGAAGAAGAGTATGAATGACGCGAACGTCCGATCAGTCTTCCAGTATTACAAACTCCGTGCGGCGGTTGGCGGCGCGTCCTTCTTCCGTGTCGTTGGTGGCGATCGGTTGTGTTTCCCCGTATCCTTTTGCCTGTAACCGGGCTGCCGGAATGCCTGATTTGGTGAGGTAATCCATCACCGATTTCGCACGGTCGTGTGACAGTTTCATGTTGGCATCATCCGAACCCACGTTGTCGGTATGTCCGCCCACTTCCACGACCATGGACGGGTTGGCTTTCATCAGTTGGATGGCCTTGTTGAGTTCCAGGTAGCTTTCGGGTTTGAGTTCGGCTTTTCCGGTTTCGAAGAAGATGTTGTTCATCACCACCTTGGTACCTTTCTCGATCGGTTTCAGGTCGATGTCGCGCTTCACTTCCTTGTATTTTGCATCTTCCGGCAGGTCGAAGTTATCTGAGTAAAAGAAGTACCCTTCGCGGGTGGCGGATACGCCATACAGTTTTCCCACCGGCAGTACCACCAGGTAGGCGCCTGTTTTGGAGTTGCTCTTGCTGGTGGCGATGAGTTCACCTGTGGTCAGGTCTTCCACCAGCACCCATGCGCCAAGCGGGTCCTGCGTTTTGAAGTTCCGAACGGTGCCGGTGATCACCATGGTGGGTGTAGGGCGCAGGTCTTCCGGGATCTCCACCGAGTACAGGTCGAGGTTGTTGCCGCCACGCTCGGAAGCCATATAACCCACTTCGCCGGATCCTCCGATGGTGAAGTACAGGTCGTCTTTGTCGGTGTTGATGGGGTTGCCCAGGTTGGAGGGTTCGCTCCATTTCCCGTTTTCGAATACGCTCTTGAAGATGTCGAACTTACCGAAACCCGGATGTCCGTCGGAAGCGAAGTACAGGGTTTTGGCATCCGGACTGATGAACGGGGATTTGTCGTCGAACGGTGTGTTAATGGTGGGGCCGAGGTTCATGGCCGGACCCCATTTACCGAACCGGTTTTTTTCAAGCATGTAGATGTCTTCACCACCGTATCCACCTTCACGGTCGGAGCAGAAGTAGATGTGCTGGCCGTCGGATGACAGCGTGGGTTGCGAGTCCCATGAGTCGGAATTGATGATGTTGCCCATGTTGATTGGTGCACTCCATTTGTCGCCGTCCAGTTCGGAGATGTACATGTCGCAGTTGCCCATGCCTTCATCTCTGCCGCACGCGATATACACCATGGTTTGTCCGTCTGCTGAGAAGGCCGGCGCGCCTTCGTTGTTGGCTGAGTTCAAAGGGGCCGGCAGCAGCACGGGTTTCTGCCATTGGCCGTTCACTTGGTCGGTATAATAGAGGTCTTCATCGCCTTCTTCGTCTTCCGCTTTCTCCGGTGAGAAACCGCCTTTGCGCATGCTGGTGAAATAAATGCGTGTACCGGTGGGGTTGGTGGAAGGCATGTAATCATCCCATTCGGAGTTCACGGTGGCGCTCAGCTTTACGGGCGCTTTCAGGTTGGAAACGGCATCCTTGCGCACGATCGGACTTTCCTGCGCATAGTACAGCATCCAGTCGCCCTGGTGCAGGAAACGTGCCTTATCGGCTTCCCGTGAATACCTTTTGCCGAACTCCTGCAGCCAGTCCACCGCCTTGTCGGTTTGTCCCAATTGCTGGTACGCATTGCCGGCTTCGTAGTAGAACCAGGCCCAGTAATCGGGTTTCAACGCGCGCAGTTCCTCGAAGTATTTCACACAGTCGGCGTACTTGTCGTTGTAATACAGGGCAAGTCCCAGGTAGTTCAGTACATCGGCATTTTTTGGGTCGGCGTTGTAGGCTTTCAGCAGTTTGCTGGCTGCGGCCTTGTAATCACCGTCGTCATAGAGTTTTTTGCCTTCGTCATAGTACAGACCGTCTGTGATCAGTTGTGCCTGTGCATGCAGGGTGAGGCAGGCCAATGTGAAGAGGATGTAAATCTTGCGCATAGGATGGCTGGTTAGAAAAACAGGCGGAGGGATGAGATCCGACCGCCTGTTGAAGTTGTCATTTGTGGTATTACTTGGTGGCTACTTTGGTCACCGTTTTCTTTTCATACACATACACATAATCCCCTTCTTCGGTGAGGGTGGTGGTGGCGCCTTTGCGGGCGTTGAATTTCTTGTATGTGCAATCTTTCAGGTAGAAGGAAGCGATGTCGGCGCCTTCGGTTTTCATAATCAGGTAATCGCCTTTCGAGTCTTCCAGGGCAGATGACTTGTACCTGCCGGAAGCCACGAGTTTACCATCACTTACGTTGTGTGAGGAAACACCTTTGCTGCCGATAACGATCGCCTTGTCTTCGTAGAGCATCAGTTGTTCGCCACGGCCGATGTCGTCGTCTTTCAGTTCCACTTCATACACTTCGGTACCGTCGGCTACTTTCAGGGAGTAAATCGCTTTACCGCTACAAACGATGGCATTGTCGCCCACGGTGAATGAGTTGGAGATCCCTTTCTTAAAGCGCTCAGACTCCCATGCAACGGAACCGTCATTGGTGTTGATGGCTTTCAGGCCCCAGGGTTTTACATCCGGCCACCATACTTTGCGTTCAATCGTGATGTTGCCTTCTGAGTCTTTCTTGCGGATGATGGCCTGGCATTCCACGGTGCCACCGATCTGGAGGATGATCTTGTCGCCTGCCAGTCCCATTGCCGGGATGGCACGTGCACCTTTGATCTCGGGAGAAGTCCACAGCAGTTTACCTGTGTTGCGGTCGTACTTCTTCACGTATTGGCTTTTCTTGTTCGACATGTCGAGTACGTACACATCGTCACCGTCCCAGATGGGTTCGGCAACGGCGCCATAGATACCGAATGCGGTTGCGCCGGCAGGTGAACCCACCACATCGGCTGTGAAGTCGAAGGCGGCGGCCCACAGTTTGGCGCCGGTTTTCCAGTCATAGGTTTGGATACCGTTCATTTTCAGCACCACCATGTCATCTTTCAGGTCGAGGTCGAAAACGAACTCGCGGGTAACCACTTTACGTTCGGCACGGCCTACGTAGGTTTGTTCCCAGAGTACATCTCCGTTGTTCAGGTCGATCTTTGCGATCTGGTTCTTGAAACCGCTGAACAGGGCGGCGAGGCCACCGGGTACAAAGTTCACGGTCACGATCTGGTTGTCGCGGTACACGTATTTACCCACAACACCCTTGAACTTGGAAGTGCTCCAGAGCTCTTCGCCTGTGCGGGCTTTGATGAACACGAGGCTTTCTTTCAGTGAAAGCGCAAAGCCTTCCTTTTCGGCGATGTACACCACGTTGTCTTCCGACAGGTTCTGGTACTTATCGGTGGTCCACAGCACGGTACCTTTTTCAATGTCGATGCAGGCCACCTGGTCTTTGCCCATCTTCCTTTCGAACAGGAAAACGGTATTGGATTCCCAGAAGGGGATAAGTTCGTCAATCTTGCGCAGGTTGGGAGCGATTTCTTTAAAGGGCTTGCTCCAGATGGTATGTCCGTCTTTGTTGCTGAAAACGGTCATTTCCTTGTCGGATGCTGCGTAGCTGTAGCCTCTTTCTTCGAGTCCGGTACCTGAGTAGGCAATGCTGTGTTCAAGTCGTTGTTCCCAAACGGTGGTCATATCCTCCTGGGCAAAGCACGTAAGTGCAGACATTGCCAGAAGGCTGTGAATGAAGATTGACTTTTTCATTTGAAAGGAGTTAGGGTTGGATCGATAAGAATGAAATTAATTGTCGAAATTGAACATGTAGCGGAACTTGTAGTTTTTGTTCTTGGGCATGCGGAAACCCATCTTCATGGCTTTGATGGCATCTTTTACCATGTTCTGGAATTCGATGGAGCCGCCGTTTCTTTCCACCACAAAAATGGATACCACTTCGCCTTTGTTGCGGATGGTGACATCCATGATATAGGATCCGGTGATGCTGTGTTCCTGTTTCAGCTCACTCAAGCTTCCTGTTTTCATGGCTTCATCCATCACCTTGGCGGCGGCCTGTATCACTTCTTCCTGGTCGCTGATAAGGGTTTTCTGTGCGTGCGCACCCAAGGCGCCCATCATGAATACCAGGCACAGGGCCATGCCGAGTTTGGTCCATCTGATCATTCCGGTTTCCATATAATGGTTTGGTTTCCTGTTACGATGATGATCGAATCATCGGGTAGAAAGGCAAAGCTGGCGCGGCTGTCACCGGCCATTTTGTTGTTGATGGCATCCCGGAGGCGCTGGCGTGTGTCGAACCGGTTTTCCAGTTTTCCCTTTTCGAAATCATAGAGGTTGATCTGGGGCGCCACATCAAACGACACCACACCGAAGAGGGTCTTTTCGTTGTTCTCGGTGAAGTCGGGTTCGTAAGGGGCCAGTGACATAAAGGAGGTACGGAGGACGTCTCCCTCGGGCATGCGGATCATATAGATGTATCCCTGGCGTCCGGCCGTGGAGGTTTGCATCTTGGTGTGCGGGATGCTGTAACTGAACAGGCGGTAGCCATCGTGTGAATACTGGAGCCTGTAGATGATGTCGTAGATCTCATTGATGGTTTTGATCAGCTCCATGGATCCTGCGTCGTAGATGCTGATCATTTGCCGGTACTTCAGGGCAGGCTTGATGGCTTTCTTGTCGAGACGAATGCTGGGAACATCCTGCAGAAGCTGGGCGGTGGGCATGTGCGAAACGGCCACCTGTTTTCCATCCGGACTGATCGCCACGGCATTGGTGGCATTCTCCACTGTGAACTTCCTCATCATTCTGCCAGAGGGCAGCTCGTAAAAGCTTACATCATCTCCTTGCAATACCACGTAAAAGCTTTCGTCATACGCGATCGCTACAGAGTGTGCGGCATTGATCTTTTGCACGATTTCGCCGGATTCGGCATTCACGATCTCAAAGTCCACCTCGCGGTCTTTGTTCGGCGCCCAGTCGATGTAGAAGGTTTGTTGCAGCAACAGGTAGGTTCCCTTGGCGGAGTACTCCACCTTGGCACCGGCATACCAGTTGCCCACGTCGAATTTCTTCAGGATTTTGTCGTTGCGCCAGTCGTAGAGGAAAAGCGGAAAGCCTTGCGCGCCGGCGCAGGCAACGGTGTTTCCGTCGGGGGAGAGTGCCAGGCCGGACCTCACGGATGTTTCGCCTCCCATGTGGAAAAGTTTGTAGTCCACATTGGTTTGAACCTGTGCCATACCGGAACAGGTCAGCAGGAGTAATCCGAATGATAATGCCAGCTTAACGGGATGAGCCAGATTCATGATGCGTAGTTAGTTCACCGAAAAATTAAGCAGCGCTAAAGTAAGGAAATGGCGGAATACGGGCAAAAAAATCCGGAGTTCAAGTGGAATCTTAACTCCAGGTTCATGTAGAGCGTGAGACACAAGGGAACGCTGAGAAACCAGACGGTTAAAAATCAGGGAAATATGTGTGAGGGCGATGAGTCGGTTGGCGACATGAGGGCTGGGTGACTTTTAAGACTAGGGGTGCTGCAAATGCTTGACTCCGGCTGATCCGTCGATGAAGGTGTGATTTTAACAGATGGCAAGCAGGGATGTAGCATCAATCTACGATCTCCCGAACCCTTCCCACAATACCGGATTCCAGCATCACTTTGATCCCGCGGGTGTGCACGGCTGCGCTGGTAAGGATTCTTTTTACACGGCCATGGGTCAGCCGCCCGGTTTTCTGTTCGTGCTTCTGAACCACTTTCACCGTTTGGCCGATGCGGATGTTTGCGCGTATGGTACCGTCTGACATGGGTGTGATGGGGTTAAATAGGGAGTGAAAGGTACGGTTTATCAGCAACAGCATACAGCATACAGCAACAGCATACAGCAAGAGCATACAGTGAGTGCATACAGCAGTCCCCGATCAGTTGGGGTTTGACGATGTCTTTGCTACCAAGCGACTGGGGGGTAAACATCCATCGATGAATGAAAGAATCCCAGCGGGATTCAATGTTTATAGAAAACACGGACAATGCAAAATTCTGCGACCCCAACGGGGTCGTACCTCATCCTACCTGTGCAATCTTCTATAAACATTCAATGCCTCCGGCATTGGGTTTCCGTCATGGGATAAACACGTTCCACTTGATCGGCACGCAGGCACTAAAAAACACAAGAGCATACGGTGAGTTACTGTATGCACTCACTGTATGCGCTTGCTGTTTTCGTGGCGCTAAGTCGACATGACTTCGAACCGTCATGATGTGCTACGGACAAGTGAAGGTGAGATAAAAACCCACCAATGGAGGAAAGAATCCCAACGGGATTCAATGTTTATAGAAAACGTGAACAATGGAAAATGCTGCGACCCCAACGGGGTCGTACTGTCATGGATAAATATACCGGAAGGAGTGTATGAGAAATAAAAAATGCAGTGAGAGTTCCAGTGTGAGTCTTAAGGTAAAACAGTGTGTGGAGCCTGACATCAAAACTCAAACTCCACACTCACACTGTTTTTGTGGACCGGAGGGGACGGAAATCGAACTTTTTGGAGGATTTGAAGGCGGTGATTAATGCAGATCGTTGAAAACCTGTTTTATTTGGTCTTTCAACTCATCCAGGTTGTTCTGAATAATTTCCCAAACGATTTCGTAATCAATACCGAAATAGTGGTGTACGATACGGTTTCTGAATCCGCGGATACGGTGCCAGTCAACCGCCGGATAATCGGTTTTGACATGATCCGGTATCCTGCCAGCTGCTTCACCGATGATCTCAAAATTGCGGATGACCGCATCCACTGTTTTAGAATCGTTCATAAAGTCGTCAAAGGAAAACCCTGCTGTATAGGACTGGATCTTTTCAATGCTGTCAAGTATATCTTCCAGTAGTAAGCCAGGACTTCTTTCAGACATAAATGAGGCTTTTTGTGATCACATCCATGTACTTCTGTTTTATGCCCTTTTTTGAAACGAGATCAACCTTGGTATGAAGTAGCTTTTCCAGTTCATCAGCCAGGTCTATAAACTCCATCCCCACGGGTTTTTCAAATTCGACCAGGATATCTATGTCGCTTTCTTCCTTTTGTTGGTTTTGGGCATATGATCCGAAAATACCCAATGACCGGATGGCGTATTTCCTGAACAAGGCATTCTTGTGTCCGGCAAGCACTGTGGTTATGTCCCTGAGATTGGTCATATAGCAAAGATAGGAATTTGTAATCTCGGTTAGGAGAGAAGTCAGCATACAGTGTGAGCATACAGCAACAGAGACAAAGACAACAAGGGTATATGGTGAATCGGAGTTTCTGTATGCTGTTGCTGTTTTGTGGCGCTAAATCGACATGACTTCGAACCGTCACGATGTACTGCCGGCAAGTGAATGTGAGACAAACACCCATCGACAAAAGAAAGAATCCCAGCGGGATTCAACGTTTATAGAAAACACGGATGTTGGATAATTCTGCGACCCCGTCGGGGTCGTACATCATCCTACCTATGCAATCTTCTATAAACATTCAATGCCTCCGGCATTGGATTTTCGTCATGGATAAACACATTCCACTTGATCGGTACGCAGGCACTAAAAACAGCAAGAGCATACGGTGAGTTACTGTATGCTCCTCACTGTATGCTCTTGCTGTTTTCGTGGCCCCGACAGGAATCGAACCTGTATCTAAAGTTTAGGAAACTTCTATTCTATCCATTGAACTACGGGGCCGGGATAATGTGTTAATATGCTGATGTGCTAATGTGTTGATGACATGCGGGACGTCATCTTTTTTGATGAATTTTCGTTTTGTATAGCTGTAGATATGATCCGGGATAACAATTTCTTTATCGATACCAGGTTGTTCGTAAGCCGCTCATCAGTGTTTGGATAATTTGTTGAATGCTTGCATAGGAGCAGCCAATACTCCGTTTCTTCGGCTTCTTTTTGGGCAATTTTCAATTTATGAATGAAATCCGCTCTGCTTTCCGCCATTTGTGCTTCCCTTGCCAGAGCACCGATTGCTGTGCCGGACCTCAGCAGTTGTTTGGCAATTACGTATTTCTTTAAACCTTCCAATTCTTCGGAAAACTGCATAATAGCCAGTGCGAATTCAAATGTAACCTCAAGAAGTGGATTTTGTTGATCGTTTCCCATCCTGTCATTAGGTTATGACCAATATGTTTTTTCGGTACATCAGCACATCAGCATATTAACACATCATCTTACTGTACTTCCATTCATCATCTCATCCTCCGGTTTGACAAAGCAAAGCTTGCCATCCGCATCTTCTGCCATCAGGATCATGCCTTGGGAGGGGATGCCCCGGAGTTTTCGGGGAGCCAAATTTACCAAAATCAATACTTTCTGCCCAATGATATTTTCAGGTTGGTAAAACTGGGCGATACCCGATACCACCGTCCGCTTGTCGAGCCCTGTATCTATTGACAGTTTCAGCAGCTTGTCGGTATCCGGTACCTTCTCCGCTTCCAGGATTGTTCCGGTGCGGATGTCAACCTTGGTGAAGTCGTCGAACACGATCTCGGGTTTTGCTTCCATGACGTTGGGTTTTTTCGGTTTGTTCCGGTTCAGTTTGTCTTTCTGTGCCTGGATGGTATCGACTTCGATCTTCTCGAACAACAATGAGGCCTTGCCCAGCTGATGGCCTTCCGGCAAGAGGTTCAACGTTCCGGCAACGTCCCACTCGCCACCTTCCAGTTGTAGCATGCCACGCAGCTTTTCGGCCGTGAAGGGCAGGAACGGTTTCATCACCACTGCCAATGCCGCACCGATCTGCAACGCAATATGCATAACAGTTTTCACGCGTTCGGGATCGGTCTTGATCACTTTCCACGGTTCGTTATCAGCCAGGTATTTGTTGCCGATGCGGGCCAGTTGTATGGCATCGGCAAGGGCTTCGCGGAACCGGTAGGCCTCAATGCCTTGTCCTACTTTCTCAGGAATGGCTTCGCATTGTTTGATGACTTCTTTATCCGCTTCTGTGGGTTGACCCAACGTCGGCACTTTTCCTTCATAATATTTGTCGGTGAGCACCAGCGCCCGGTTCACGAAGTTGCCGAAGATGGCCACCAGTTCGTTGTTGTTGCGTGCCTGGAAATCGTCCCAGGTGAATTCGCTGTCCTTCAGTTCCGGGGAAATGCTGCACAGTACATAGCGCAATACATCCTCTTTCCCGGGAAAGTCATCCAGGTACTCGTGCAGCCATACCGCGTGGTTGCGGGAGGTGGAGATCTTGTCGCCTTCCAGGTTCAGGAATTCATTGGCGGGTACGTTCACAGGCAGGTTATAGCCACCATGCAGCTTCAGCAGAATGGGGAAGATGATGCAGTGGAATACGATGTTGTCTTTCCCGATGAAGTGCACCAGCTGTGTGTTGGGATCCTGCCACCGGCTTTCCCAATCGGTCTTGTGATCAAGGGCCCATTGCTTGGTAGCCGAAATATACCCGATCGGGGCATCCAGCCATACATACAGCACTTTTCCTACCGCATCGGGCAGAGGTACCTTCACACCCCAGTCGAGGTCGCGGGTCATGGCGCGTGATTGCAATCCGCCGTCGATCCACGATTTGCACTGTCCGATCACCTGTTTTTTCCAGGCTTTCGGATCGTGATGCGGTTTACCTTCCAGCGTACCCTGTTCGATCCATTCCTTCAGCCAGCCCTCCTCTTTCTGCATAGGAAGGTACCAGTGGCGGGTGGTTTTTAAAACCGGTGTTTTGCCGCTCAAGGTGGATAAGGGGTTGATGAGGTCCGTGGGGTTGAGGCTGCTGCCGCACTTCTCGCACTGGTCGCCATAGGCTTTGTCGTGTCCGCATTTCGGACAGGTACCTGTGATGTACCTGTCGGCAAGAAACTGCTGGTATTCCTCATCAAAGAACTGTTCCGATTCCTGTACGTCAAATGCACCCTTGTCGTAAAGTGTTTTGAAGAAGTCGGCCGCCGTGTGGTGGTGAAGTTCCGAAGAAGTCCGGTGGTAAATGTCGAACGACATACCGAAACGTTCGAATGTCGCTTTGTTCAGCTCATGGTATTTGTCCACGATCTCCTGCGGTGATACCCCTTCTTTTCTTGCCTGGATGGTGATGGCGGCGCCATGCTCGTCGGAACCGCAGATGTACACCACATCCTTACCACGCAGGCGCAGGTAGCGTACGAAGATGTCGGCCGGCAGGTATGCGCCGGCGATGTGCCCTATATGAAGCGGCCCGTTCGCATAGGGAAGGGCCGAGGTAACCGTGTATTTGTCAGCGTTTGCCAATGGTGCGTTTTCGTATCTTCGGCAAAGATAACAAGTTAGCCCACATCAGAATCTGTTACATCTTGTTCTAGGTGGTATGATGAAACTTCAGAATTCACAAGCTGTGTTTAACTAAAAAGCTAAATTGTTTTATGGATGAAAGTTCAATTGTGGATAAAAAGTCGATTCGGTTTTTAAAAGCCAATGCTACGGATTGGGCTGAACTTGCAAAAGACTGCGTTTGTTTTGCCAATGCTCAGGGAGGCAGGATACTTATTGGCATTGAAGATGGTGCAGAAATGCCAGCAGAAGAGCAAGTGATCGACCATAGTTGGCCAGAGAAATTTCAAAAGAATATTAGTCAGCGAACAATCAATGTGGCGGTTACGGTTCACATTATGACTGCTGGGAATGGAGGAGAGTATATTGAGGTGTTAATTTTGAGGAATGGCCAAAGTATTGCATCAACAACAGATGGGCGGTATTATATAAGAGTATCGGATGATTGTAAACCTGTTCTTCCTGATGAGATGGCTCGTCTGGCTGCAGATAAAAACGCATTTATATGGGAAACACAAACAAATCGAAAAGTTCCTAAAACACGTTTGGATAAAGATAAATTAAATCTCCTTGTCAAGGATATAAGGGCTTCAGATAGGGTAAGCGACTTTGTTAAGAGTAAATCAGAAGAAGAATTACTTCAACATTATTTTATGCTGAGTGGAGAGTACTTGACAAATCTTGGGATTCTTTGGGTAGGGCAGCGTCAGGATAGAGCAAGTTTGCTATATCCTCCGGCGATACAATTTATTAGGTATAACGAACGTGACGAAAAAGTTT
Organism: Flavobacteriales bacterium; assembly: GCA_020635855.1. Taxonomy (NCBI): domain Bacteria; kingdom Pseudomonadati; phylum Bacteroidota; class Flavobacteriia; order Flavobacteriales; species Flavobacteriales bacterium. Next base: position 788,425 of record JACJYZ010000004.1, read on the forward strand.
GGAAAAAGGTTCTAGATGATTATTCCTTGAATCCTAAAGAGCTTCTGGAAAGCGTCATTAATGATATTCCTGATTGGCAGGAAAGCATAGAGATTTCGGATGGCCTGTTTCGCAAAAACCTTCCATTCTTTCCGATTGAAGTAATACGTGAACTTGTGGTGAATGCATTGGTCCATAGAACCTACACTACGAGAGGGGATATATTCATCAATCTCTATACTAATTATTTGGAGATACATAGTCCGGGGCGTTTGCCATATGGCGTTACTCCTCAAAACATACTAAGCCAATCCGTTCGTAGAAATGAGCATTTGTCAAGGGTCTTTTACGATCTAAATCTTATGGAGAAGGAAGGTAGTGGTTATGACCTTATGTATGAGCTATTATTACAAGTTGGTAAGCCAATTCCAGATGTTAGGGAGGGGGATGATAGGGTGACAGTCATTGTTCAAAAGCAGTTTGCGCACAAGGAGGTTGTAAACTTGATGGATAAGGCAAGTAAAGAATACGCACTAACCCAAAAAGAAATTATCGCTTTAGGACTTGTTGCTCAAAACGGATCGTTAAAGGCAATTGAACTTTCAAAACTTTTAAATCAGAAAGACGAAGTCGGGTTAAGGCATTGGTTGGGCCGTCTTATTGATTTTAAGGTTGTTGAAAGCAAGGGCAAGACCAAGGGGATGACTTATTATGTCAACCCCAAATATCTAAAACGCCTAAATTTTAAGGGGCAAACAAATCTAAAAACCATTGAGGTTCATAGACTGAAAGAATTAATCTATCAGGATCTCTCAATGTATGCTGAAAGTTCAATAGGTGATATACATTTAAGAATAGGAAAAGAGATACCGAAACAAAGTATTAAGCATGAATTGAATAAAATGTTGAAGAGCGGGGAAATTAAGAAGACAGGTGAGAGGAGATGGAGACGCTATTCTATCAACAAATGAGTGTAATAACACTAATAGAGTGTTAATAGATTATTGATAGAGTTTCTCAATATGATTGATAATCAGTTAAATATATGTGTAGCTTTATTGCATTCTATCTTAAATATGGGTAGTGTGCAATTAGTTTAAGTGTTCGTTAATCACATAGAAGTTAGCTCTTAATAGGTCTTTAAAGACAATTAAGAAAGATAACAAGTTAGCTCACACCCATGCGTTTATCCCCACCGGTACTGCAAAAAGGAGATGTGGTTGGCATCGCAGCCACCGCCCGCAAGGTGGATTTGTCCGAGCTGGAAGCCGCCACACGCATGCTCGAAAGCTGGGGTCTTCAGGTACAACATGCACCCGGGTTGTTTGAAAGCGATCACCAGTTTGCGGGTAGCGACAACGTGCGTGCAGCAGGGTTTCAGGCGTTGCTGGATGATTCCCGGGTGAAGGCCATCCTCCTTGCCCGGGGCGGGTACGGCACGGTGCGCATGGTAGATATGCTCGATTTTGATGCCTTCCATCAACATCCCAAATGGATCATCGGCTTCAGCGATGCGACGGTTCTGCACGCCCACATCCAACGCCATGTCGGGTGCGAAACCCTCCATGCACCCATGGCACTGACCTTTCCTTCGAGCACGGAAGCTGCCGTGGACCGGTTGCAACGTGTGTTGTTCGGGGAGGCCCCGGTATACACGATCCCGGCACATCCGCAGAACCGGAAAGGCACAGCGGAAGGAATGCTGACCGGCGGCAACCTATCGGTACTATATAGTTTACTGGGTTCATCTTCCGATGCCGATTGGACCGATCGCATCCTTTTCCTGGAAGACCTCGACGAGTATTTGTACCACATCGACCGGATGATGGTCAACCTCCGGAGATCCGGTAAACTGCAAGGCCTGGCAGGTTTGGTGGTGGGCGGATGCACGGATATGAAAGACAATCAGGTGCCTTTCGGTAAGACCGCTGAAGAGATCATTTCCGATGCCGTAAGTTCTTATGGCTACCCGGTCTGTTTCGGATTTCCGGCAGGCCATGTGGCGGAAAACATGCCCCTGATCATGGGTCGCAAGGTTTTTCTTGAGGTGGATGACGCGGTTCGACTTACCTTTGCAGACCATGGCTGAACACAACGAACTCGGAAAACAGGGAGAGGCACTGGCCCTTCAGCACCTTCAGAAGGAGGGATATGAAGTCCTGGAACAAAACTGGGTGCATGGAAAGGAAGAGGTAGACATCATTGCCCGCAAAGGCGACTGGCTCGTGATGGTGGAAGTGAAAGCCCGTATGACCAATGCATTCGGCGAACCCGAAGCATTTGTGAACCGAACCAAACAACGCCACCTTGTATCAGCCGCCAACGCATATGTAGAGAAGGAAGGCATTGAGCTTGAAACACGGTTCGATATCATATCGGTGTTGTTCAAGGGAGGCACCCATCAGATCAACCACATTGAAGACGCATTTTACCCTACGCTATGAACCAGAAAAAATCACCCGGAAGAAACAACGCAGGAAGAAAACCCGCTAACAGGTCTGCCGGTAGCAGGCCATCTCGTCCGTCTTCCGATCGCAAACCCCGGACATCCGACGGGCCTGATCGTAAATCTCGGACATCCGATGGACCCGGCCGCAAACCCAAACGCGAGGGTGAAACAAGACGCGAAGGAGATCGCCCGGCTTTTTCCAGGGGCGACCGCGGTTTCCGCAAACCCGGGTTCTCGCCGCGGGGAGGCAAACCAAGGCCCTACAAAAGCAGAAGAACCGAAGGAGATAATGATGGACGTGTGCGCCTCAACCGTTACATTGCCACATCCGGCGTATGCTCCCGCAGGGAAGCAGATGAACTGATCGCATCAGGATTAATCAGCGTGAATGGAAAAGTAGTGACCGAACTGGGCATGAAGGTCGGACCGAACGACGAGATTCGCTACGATGGCCGCGTGCTGCGCGGTGAAAAACCCACCTACGTGCTGCTCAACAAGCCGAAGGATTTCGTGACCACCACCAAGGACCCGAAAGAACGCAAAACTGTGATGCAACTGGTGGCCAAGGCATGCAAGGAACGCATCTATCCCGTTGGCCGCCTCGATCGGCAGACCACCGGATTGCTGCTGTTCACCAACGACGGCGAAATGGCGGAGAAGCTTACCCATCCGCGGTACGGCGCCAAGAAACTGTACCATGTTTACCTCGATCGCGAACTGGAAAAGCCCGACTTCGATAAAATCAAAAAGGGGATCCACCTGGAAGAAGGTATCGCCCGGGTAGACCAGATTTCCTTCGTGGGGGATGCCAGCGACAAGAGCCAGGTCGGGCTCGAGATCCACATCGGATGGAACCGTGTGGTGCGCCGCATTTTTGACAAGCTGGGTTACAAGGTAACGAAGCTGGACCGTGTGATCTTCGCCGGTCTTACCAAGAAAGACCTGCCCCGCGGACATTGGCGCTTCCTGTCATCCAAAGAGGTGAACATGCTGAAGAGCCACGGGGAAGCCTGAAAAAAGTTGGTGGTTTCTGGTTTGTAGTTTGTGGTTCGGAGTTTTCGAAAGAACCGGTCAGCTATCATGGATGGTGAAGGGGGATTTTGCTTACCACATGGCGGTATGTTTCGGTTAGCGGGAATAACTAAAAACCACAAACCAGAAACTACAAACTCATCATGGTTTACTTCTTCCGTTCCATGCTATACTGCACCAGGGTTTCCAGTCTGTTGCGGGCATCTGACTGGGAATGTCGTGGCTTCAAACCGTAGCAAGGAGTTAGCGCGGACGTGTCGTCCGGGCTTTAGCCTGTTCCATCAAAATACAGGCGGCAACTTACCAGGGTAACTTTGTGCCTCACATTGTCTCCAAAATATCCGTCTGATTTTTCAATTTGCACATGTGTCTGATAAATACAAAATACGGCAACCGGATCGTGCATATTTTATCACGATGACCATCGTGGGTTGGATAGATGTTTTTACAAGATCGGAGCAAAAAAGTGCATTGGTTGATTCGCTCAAATACTGCCAGCGTAACAAAGGTTTGATCATTTACGCCTATTGTCTGATGCCAAGCCATTTGCATATGATTTGCCAGGCGGACGATGGTCATTCATTGAAAGCGATCCTCAGAGATTTCAAGGAATTTACCAGCAAACAAATCATTCGCATTGCCGGTGAACAGTCTGAAAGTCGGCGCGAATGGATGTTAACTGCATTTCAGCAAGCTTGTTGCCACCTGAAGAGACATCAAAAGTATAAGGTATGGCAGGACGGAAATCATGCCATGGAGTTGTATTCAAATCGCTTCATCTGGCAAAAGCTGGAGTACATACATCATAATCCGGTGAAAGATCTGATCGTTGAGAAACCGGAAGAATACCTTTTTAGTTCGGCAAGAAATTATGCTGAGCTAGATAGCTTTCTGGATGTTTGCTTGCTTACACTTCCTACAAAAAACTATCGATAGGCTGGGCCCGGACGACACGTCCGCGCCAACTCCTCGGGAGTCACGGGGAAGCGTAGGGTTCATTTGAAAATGGATGAATGTGACGATTTGAAAATGAAGCGGTGCACAGAATACATGCATTATGCCCATTCGTAATTCGTCATTTCTTCCGCTCCATGCTGTACTGCACCAGGGTTTCCAGTCCGTCGCGGGCATCTGACTCGGGGAAGGTATGCAGCACTTCCAGCGCTTCGGTGTTGTATGCCTCCATTTTTTCTTTGGCGTAATCGATCCCGCCGGACCGGTTCACGAAGTCGATCACTTCCATCACCTTCTTGCGATTGGTGTTGTGGTTTTTCACCGTGTTGATGATGTGCCGTTTCTCGGCGGGCGTTGCCTTGCTTAGGGAATGGATCAGCGGCAGGGTCATCTTCTTTTCCTTGATGTCGATGCCGGTGGGTTTTCCGATGGAGCCGCCGTTCAGGTTGTAATCAAACAGGTCGTCTTTGATCTGGAAGGCCATGCCGGCCAGTTCTCCGAAACGGTGCACGCGTGCCACCGTGTCTTCGTCGGCACCGGCGGAAACCGCGCCGCAGGCACACGCCGAGGAGATCAGCGAGGCGGTTTTTTTCCGGATGATCTCGTAGTAGATACCTTCCTCGATGTCAAGTTTCCTTGCCTTTTCAATCTGCAGAAGTTCACCTTCACTCATGTCTTTCACTGCATCTGATACCACGCGCAGCAAACTGAAATCGCCGTGGTCGATGGACAGCAACAGGCCTTTCGACAGGAGGTAGTCGCCCACGAGCACAGCCACCTTGTTTTTCCAGAGTGCGTTCACGGAAAAAAGTCCGCGGCGAAGGTTGGCGTCATCCACCACATCGTCGTGCACGAGCGTGGCGGTGTGCAGCAGTTCAATGAGGGCTGCTGCACGGTAGGTGGTATCGTTCACTTCTCCGCACATCTTTCCGCTCAGGAATACGAACATGGGTCGCATCTGCTTGCCCTTCCGCTTCACGATGTAATGGGTGATCTTGTCGAGCAGGGGCACCTTGCTTTTGATCGATTCCCGGAACCGGTCTTCGAATTCGTCGATCTCCAGTGAGATGGGTTTTTTTATGGCTTCGAGGGTGGGCATGGGGTGAAAGTACATAAATTCCTCAACCGGCGTTTCCGGGTTTGAGTTTGTTGGCCAGCTGTCCGCAGGCGGCATCGATGTCCTTCCCCCGGCTTCTCCTCACGTTCACCACCACCTTACGTGCTTCCAGCGTATCAATGAAAGCCTGCAATCTTTCCGGGGTGGTCTGACGGAAGTCTACACCATCCACATGGTTGTACTCGATGATGTTTACCCTGGCCGGGATCCGGCCGCAGTACCTGGCCAGTTGCACGGCATCTTCCACACCGTCATTGAAATCCTTGAACACCAGGTATTCGAATGTGATGCGGTTCCCGGTTTTGCTATAAAAATACTGGAGTGCATCCATCAGCACTTCCAGGTTGTTCTGTTCGTTGATGGGCATCACCTTGTCGCGCTTTTCATCGGTGGCGGCATGGAGGGAAAGGGCGAGGTTGAACCGCACCTGGTCGTCGCCGAGTTTGCGGATCATCTTGGCGATCCCCGCGGTTGAAACGGTGATGCGTTTGGGTGACATACCCAGGCCATCCGGACTGGTAATACGTCCTATGCCTTCACACACTTCCTTGTAGTTCAGCAGGGGTTCGCCCATGCCCATGAACACGATGTTGGTGAGCGGGTGATGGTGAAATTTTTCCGCAGTCCGCGACAGGTCCACCACCTGGTCATAAATTTCGGCTGCGGTCAGGTTGCGGATGCGTTTCATCATGCCTGTAGCACAGAAGGCACAGGTAAGGCTGCATCCGACCTGTGATGATACACATGCCGTCATGCGGTCATCTGCCGGGATCAGCACACCTTCGATCAGGTGTTGGTCGTGCAGCCGGAAGGCCATCTTCACCGTGCCGTCATTGCTGAGTTGCTCACCGGCATTTTCTATGGGTAGGATGCAGAACTTTTCATCCAGCTTTTGCCGCAGTTCTTTCGACAGGTTGGTGAATGCATCGAAGGAACGAGCTGATTTCTGCCAGATCCAGCTGTGTACCTGCCGGGCGCGAAAAGGCGCTTCACCCATTGCCGCCATGACGGTTTGCAGGTCGTCTGCCGAGAGTGTACGGATATCAGTGCGTGAGTCTGGTGCGGTTGTCATCAGGTTGCAAAGATACGTCGGCGCCGGCAAATGTGAATTTTCCGTAGGTTTGACCTTATGTATCGCAAATTCACAGCCGACTGGGTATTTCCCGTTTCTTCCGATCCCATCCGCAACGGGGTGGTGATTTGTAAGGAAGATGGAACCGTTGAAGCGGTGCTGTCACCTGAGGAGGCACAATCCGAAGGTGTTCTTGACGGGTCGATGGAGGTGATGGAAGGGGTGTTGTGCCCCGGCTTTGTGAATGCCCATTGCCACCTCGAGCTGTCGCACATGAAGGGTGTGATCCCGCCCGGAACCGGACTCCCGTCCTTTATCCGGAAGGTGATTACTTCACGGGATGCCGCGGCGGAAGTGATGCAGGCGGCCATGGAAGCGGCGGACGCTGAAATGCATGCGGAAGGGATCGTGGCGGTGGGTGATATATCCAACCTGGATGTAACGTTCCCCGTGAAACAAAAGAGCCGGCTGTACTACCACACGTTTGTTGAACTTCTCGGTATTGACCCAGCCAGGGCTTACCAGGTGGTGGATCACGGCAAGGCATTGCTCGAAAGGCTCAGGGCCTTGGGACTGGCAGGAAGCCTGAGTCCGCATGCCCCCTACACAGCATCTCCCCAGCTGCTGAAGGCCATCTCCACATGTGCGTATGAAGAAGACATGATCCTTACACTCCATAACCAGGAATGCGACGCCGAGCACGAGATGTTCATCAGCGGTACCGGTGACATGATGGATGTGCTGAAAGAGGTCGGGATTGATATGACCGTGTTCAGGCCCACCGGATTTTCGTCACTGGCTTCAACCCTTACACATCTTTCTCCGTGCAATTCCCTGCAACTGGTTCATAATACCTGTTCGAAGGAAGAGGATGTGGACAAGGCCGGGGAATTCGGGTTTCAACTCTGGTGGTGCCTGTGCCCGCGTGCGAACATCTACATTGAAAACCGGTTACCGGATGTGGAGATGCTCAGAAGGAAAGGACTTCGCATGACCGTGGGCACCGATGGCCTCACATCCAACCACAGCCTCTCCATGCTCGAAGAACTGAAGGTCATTCAACAGGCCTTTCCTTCCACTCCCCTGCAGGAACTTCTGCAATGGGCCACGCTGAACGGAGCCCGCTTCCTGGGACAATCGCAACACCTTGGAAGCCTTGAAAAAGGCAAGCGCCCGGGCTTGAATCTAATTTCCCAGATGAACGTACAAAATCTGGAGTTTTCTGAAGGTAGCAGAATCGCGTCCGTAACCTTTTCTGGTGATCCCCTGAAATAAGCTCTTTTTAAGGAAGCAATGCGTCGACGGTGCCGGTGAACATCCAAGGCAGCGTCGGTCACAACCCCGATCCATCGTTCGTGAAACGAATCTTAACTGTAGTACTTATCCTGGCGGGAACCCTCCGTGGCTTCTCCGGAGGCACAATGCTTGAAGACAGCATCCGGCAGGTGAAACTGCGCAGGGTGGATTCCGCCCGTGTGCAGGCCCTTGAAAACCGGTACTACCTGTTTGAGAATTCCAATTCCGATAGTGCCATTGCAATCGCCACCAGGCAGCTTACACTTTCCAGAAAGATCAACCATGCGGCAAGTACCGGGCGCGCCTTGATGAACCTCGGGCGCATGTACCACATGAAGGGGCAGGACGAACAGGCATTGGTGTTCCTGTATCGTGCCAAGGATCTTTTCGAACAAATCGATGACAAACGGGGGCTGGGAAAAACGCTGGTTGCCATGGGCATGATTCCTGAGAACCAAGGGAGACACGACAAGGCGCTCAACCTGTATTTCAAGGCACTGAAGGCATTTGAATCTGTGGATGATGAGGAAGGAAAAGCGGATGTGTTCACCAACATGGGCAACCTGCATAAGAAGCAGTACAACTTTGCGGAAGCCCTGAAGTTTTACGAACGCGCATTGAAAGGCTATAAGTCCATCGGTAAAAAGGAGCGGGTGGCTTCCGTGCTCGGAAACATGGCCACCGCATACAATGGACTGGATGATATGGACAAAGCGCTGGAGATGGATTTCGAAGCCTTACGCATCTACGAAAGAACCAACAATGTTCGCGGTATCGGGTCGGTGGCCAACAACATTGGGGTGATCTATTTTCTGAAGTCGCTGTACAAAGATGCGCTCGGCTATTTCACCATGGCCCTGGAGAAAGCCCAACAGGTGGACCAGAAAGACCTCATCGCGTTGTCGCTTTGCAACATCGCCGAAGTGCACGTGTACCTGGAGGACTACGGTACGGCCATGAAGTATTTTGAAGAAGGCATTGACTTGACCAAGCGGCTCAAGAACCAGAACCAATTGGTGAACGCATATGAAGGATTGACCCGGTTGTATGAAAGGATCGGCAACACGGCCCAAGCGTTGGAAACGTACAAGAAATCTGCAGAGATCAAGGAACGGTTGCTGGATGATGAACGTTCCCGGGCCATGGCCGAACTCCAGGCCAATTATGAGAATGAACAGAAGGAGAAAGAGATCGCCTTTCAAAACCTGGTAATCACCAAGCAGCGGGGAGAGAACCGAATGTTGATGGCACTCACCGTGCTGGCAGCCATCTTGCTTGCCGCGTTGATCTATGGATATTTCCGCATACGCAAGACCAGCCAGGAGCTGGAAAAGCTCTCGCTGGTGGCCAGCAATACGCACAATGGCGTGATGATCCTGGACAAGGATGGCAACCTGGAATATGTGAATGACGGGTTTGTGCAACTGTCGGGTTATACCCGGGATGAACTGGTTGCCGACAAAGGCAGTAACATCCTTGAGATAAGTGCCAATCCGGACATTGCACATGTATGGGAACGTGTGTTGCGCGACAGGATACCGGTCTCTTACCTGGCCATCAACCAGGACAAATCCGGGAAGTCGCGTTGGCTGAGTACCACGCTGTCGCCGGTATTCAACGAAAAGGGTGAAGTACAAAAGATCGTGGGGATCGATACCGATTTCACCGAAAACAAACGCAAGTCGGAAGAGATCGAGAAAAGCATTGCTTATGCCAAGAAAATACAGGAAGCCATCCTACCCATGCGGAACCAGATCATGCAGGCGTTCCCTGATTCCTTCATCCTGTATCAACCCAAGGCCGTTGTGAGTGGTGATTTTTACTGGTTTGCGGAGAAAAACGGCTACAAATATTTTGCAGTGGCAGACTGCACCGGTCACGGGGTCCCAGGTGCCTTCATGTCTGTATTGGGAAGCAACGCACTGAACCAGATCATCCGGAGGGAAAACAAGGAAAGTCCGGCAGAAATCCTGAGCACCCTTCACCTGGCCATCCGGCGTTCGCTGAAACAGGATGTGGAAGGATCTGAATCCAGGGAAGGCATGGACATTGCTCTTTGCCGGCTGGATACCCATGCGGGCATATTGAAGTACAGTGGTGCCAATCGGCCTTTGTATCTGACCAAAGACGGTGAGTTGCAGGAGATCAGGCCCGATAAAAAACCGGTTGGGGGTTACCAGTTGGAAGCACGCCGCACATTCACTGAGCATGAAATCTCAATTCGTAGCGGGGACATGGTTTACCTGTTTTCAGACGGATATCCCGACCAATTCGGAGGCCCGGACGGGAAGAAATTCATGAACCGTCGTTTCCGGAAGCTGGTTACCCAGATATGTGACCTGCCGCCGGAGCAGCAGAAGCAGGTGCTGGAAGATCAGTTCCGCACGTGGCAGGGAGAAGAAGAACAGATCGACGATGTCCTTGTCATGGGCATCGGGTTCTGATCGCTATTGCCCCATGGCCGATTTCAGACTTTCTTCCAGGTTTTTCAGGTATTCGTCCGTTTGCTCCAGGTAATCAATGAACCGGACGGTGTAGTATTGACCTTCGGTGTCTAGCCAGGTCTCAATGCCGTAGTAGGATTGCTTTTTCCAGTTGATCTTGTCGATGCGATAACTGTACTCCCCATCTTTACAAGTTACCACGATGGTGTATTGAACCAATCCTGCATCCGACTTGGTACCGGTTTTTTCATCGTAGTTGTTGATCTTGAAACGGGATTGGCCGGTAATGGAACCTTTGTCTTCATCATCTTCCTTGATCACCTGGGTAACATTCTTGTAGAAACCGTTGAACCAGTCCTTCGCCTTTTTGTACAGCACCGCCTGTTTGCCGCTCGTTTTCTGAACGCCCGCATACACGATTTGCCCGTTTTCCATTGGCATTTCGGGAGCTTTACGCGGTTCGGTGTCCTGGTTCTTGTTTTTCTTCTGGGCATGGCTCTGGGAAAAGGCCAGGGTCAATGCCAGCATCAGCATGAGGGGCGTTTTGATGTGTTGCATGGGTATCGGGTTCTTGAATCCCTAAGGTACCTAATTTTATGAAAAGGTGTCGGCGATTGCCTCAGCCCATACCAGGTCGGCGGGGAGCGTGATTTTGAGGTTATCGGGGTCGCCTTCGGAGAGGTGGATGGAATGCCCTGCGGCTTCAAACACGGTGGCGTCGTCGGTGAAGGAAGCATCGTCCATCTGCGCGAAAGCTTCCTTCAGTTTGGCGGCATCGAACACCTGTGGGGTTTGCACCGTTACGAATGATGAACGATCCACCGCTTTGCTGGATGCTCCGTTGATTTGCCTCAGGCTTTCACGTACGCCACAAGCCGGTATGGCATTGCCGTGTTGTGCTGCTTCATGGAACAAGCGTTGAACGAAGGTGCTTTTTACAAACGGCCTGACACCATCATGGATGGCGATAAAACCTTTGGCGGAAATTGTGGCCAGTCCGTTTCTTACGGACTCGGTGCGTGTATTTCCGCCCTTAACCACCTGATGCTGGATGGTACAGGCATGTTCCCGGCACAATTGAAGCCAGGTGTTATGTTGGTCTTCGGGTAGTACAACGGTGAACGCTGCCTCCGGGCATGCTGTGTGCAGGTTCTGCAGGGTATGAATGAGGATAGGCTTTCCCTGCAGGTCAAGAAATTGCTTGGGGCGATTTGCGCCCATCCGTGTGCCTTGACCTCCGGCAACGATCAGGATGGATTTATCCCCCATGGGGTTCAGTTGTTACAGGATCAGCATGGCATCACCATAGGAGAAGAATTTATACTTATCCTTAATGGCTACTTTGTAGGCTTCCATCAGCAGGTCGTATCCGGCAAAAGCTGATACCATCATCAGCAGGGTGGATTCGGGCATGTGGAAGTTGGTGACCATCGAATTGGCGATGCTGAAATCATAAGGAGGGAAAATGAACTTGTTGGTCCATCCCTGGTAGGGCTTCAGTTCTCCGGATGTGGAAACGGAAGTTTCAATGGCGCGCATGGAGGTGGTGCCGATGGCACATACCTTCTTTTTGTTCTTTTTCGCATCGTTCACCAGCTTGCAGCAGGCTTCCGGAATGATCACTTCTTCGGAATCCATCTTATGCTTGGTCAGGTCTTCCACTTCTACCGGGCGGAAGCTTCCCAATCCCACGTGGAGGGTAAGTTCTGCAAAGCTGACGCCTTTCAGTTCCAGGCGTTTCAGGAGTTCACGGCTGAAGTGCAGTCCGGCTGTGGGGGCTGCCACTGCGCCTTCGTTCTTAGCATAAACGGTTTGGTAGCGCTCTTTGTCAGCAGTTTCCACCTTGCGCTTGATGTATTTCGGAAGTGGTGTCTCACCCAGTGACAGGATGGCGTCTTTGAACTCCTCGTAAGATCCGTCGAACAGGAAGCGCAGCGTGCGGCCGCGTGAAGTTGTATTGTCAATCACTTCAGCTACGAGCAGGTCGTTGTCGCCGAAATAAAGTTTGTTCCCGATACGGATTTTACGTGCCGGATCTACCAGAACATCCCACAACCTGCTTTCACGGTTCAGCTCACGCAGCAGGAATACCTCGATTTTGGCCCCGGTTTTTTCCTTGTTTCCGAAGAGCCTTGCCGGGAACACTTTTGTGTTGTTCAGGATCATCACATCCTGGTCTTCAAAGTAATCGATGATTTCTTTGAATTTGTGATGTGAGATGTTACCTGTAGCCCGGTCCAGTACCATCAACTTGGATTCATCTCTGCTTTTGGCCGGATGCAATGCAACCTGCTCAGGCGGCAATTTGAACTTGAACTGAGATAGTTTCATGTAAACTTGCGTTGTTTGCGGTCTTCAGCGGTATCCGAAAAGAACAACCCACCGACCGGGTCGGAATACTGGGCCATTGATTCGGGATTCCTTTGAACGTGTGATGAACGGAAACCTGAAAATTCAGGGGGTGCAAATATATTAAAAAATAGACCGATTCCTTTATTTCCGCTTATTTTTTCAGATCGGGTGAATTTTGACGGATCCATTCTTCGGGTGTAAGGCTGTCTTTCAGGTGAAAGTCGCCGATGCGGGTTCGTGTGAGTGCCTCAAGGTAGGCTCCGCACCCGAGGCGTTCTCCCAGGTCCCTTGCCAGGGAACGTATGTAGGTGCCCTTGCTGCATACCACGCGGAAATGCACCCAGGTGTTCTCGATTTTACTGACTTCGAACGCGCGGATGTCTACCCACCTGGGTTCTAATTTGACTTCCTTTCCCTTTCTTGCCAGATTATAGGCCCTTTTTCCATCCACTTTCTTGGCTGAGAATATCGGAGGAATCTGGGCATATCCCCCCACAAAGGATTGCGCCGCACGTTGGATGTCTTCCGGCTTGATGTGGTCGGTTTCTGATGTTTTGCTGATTTCCGTTTCCTTGTCGCAGGATGGGCGTTCGGCTCCCAGGCACACAATGCCGGTATATTCCTTTTCTGCATCCTGGATGGAGGGGATCAACTTGGTTTTTTTGCCGGTGCACAGGATCAGCAATCCTTCTGCCAACGGGTCAAGCGTACCGGCGTGACCTACCTTGGAGCCCAGATACCGGCGCATTTTTCGGATTACATCAAAGGACGTCCATTCCAATGGTTTATTGATCAGGAGAATTTCTCCTTCGCCTTGTTCAGGGGCCTGTTGCATGGGATCAACCAAAGATCATTGAGAGCGTGCCGACAACGAAGCAGTACACGGCAAACCATGTGAGTTTGCCGTGCCTGACTATGCCCAGCATCCACTTGCAAGCAAGAAGGCCGGACACGAATGCGGCGATGAATCCCACCACAAGCGGCGTGACGGACGCCTGATGGGAAAATTCTCCGTCAGCCATGCTTTTCAGGTTCGCACCGATGATGGGTACCAGTACCATCAGAAAGGAAAAGCGGGCAGCGGTTTCTTTCTTCACACCCATCAGCAATGCGGTGCCGATTGTGGCTCCGGAGCGGGATATACCGGGCATAACAGCGATGGCTTGTGAAACACCGATGACGAATGCCCGTAGCGGGTTGATCTCTTTTGTGGAACTGCCGATATACCTGGTCATGAGCAGAAGCACCCCGGTGATCAGGAGCATGCCGCCTACCAACGGTACGTTGCCGATGGCGAGTTTTTCCAGTTCGTCTTTATATAACAGGCCGATCACACCAACCGGTACCATGGAGATGCCCAGGTTCACGATGTAGGCTGTTTCGGGGTTCCACTTGAATGCGAGTCCCTGCTTCAGCAGGTGGAGAATATCTTTTCTGAAAAACACGATGGTGCTGAGTACGGTGGCTCCGTGCACAACGATGGTGAAAGTGAGGTCTTCCGTATAGGGAACATTCAGCAGGGCTTTGCCGATCTCAATGTGACCGCTGCTGCTGATGGGAAGGAATTCCGTGAGCCCTTGAAGAAGCCCGAGGATCAGGGCCTGCAATACCGACATTTCAGGCGTTTGATTTTTTCATGATGGCAAACAAACCCACAACATAACCGGCAATCACCATCAGGGGCGCGATGGTGATACGGGTGGTGCTGAAAATGGCATCACTGAATACGGCCGGGTCATCAGAACCTCCACCGGCCATCAGGATGAACCCAATGCCCACCAGTGCAATGGCTACGAGCAACAAACGGTAGTTGTCCCGTGTGAATGCGAATTGATTGTGTTCTTTGTGTTCCATGCTCATTAGATTCGGCATACAAACATAGCAAATCGGCGGCTATTTGCCTGTTAATTGTTGTTAAGCCGGATATTAATAGAGATCATCGGCCTTCAGTCGCAGAAATTTCCGCACCGCCAGGAATGTAGAAATGCCTGCGATGGAAATACCTGTCAGGATCACCCCTCCGAACAAGGGGATGAGAAAGTCTGGTTCTTCCAATCGGAATATTTCGGGGTAGTTGAAACTTGCATAGTACATCGCGGCGAACAGGAGTGACAAGGCGATCAGGGAAGAAACAATGCCCTGGATAATGCCTGTCATCACGAAAGGTCTTCGTATGAAACCCTGGGTGGCTCCTACCAGCTGCATGCTTCGGATAAGAAACCTACGGGAGTAGATGGCCAACCGGATGGTGTTGTTGATGAGGGCCACCGCCACCAGCAATAACAATCCGGAGAATGCAAGCATGATGACGCTGATCTTGCGGATGTTGCTATTGACGATATCAATCAGGTCTTTGTTGATCACCAGTTCGTCGATCAGGTTGCTTTTTTCCACTTGTCCGGTGATCCACCGGAGACTGTCGTTGTTGGCATAGTTGGCATGAAGGAACACGTCTATGGAAGGCAGCAAAGGGTTGCGTCCTATAAAGGATACGAAGTCTTCCCCCAATTCTTTTTCCATTTGTTCCGCCGCTTCTTCCTTGCTTACATATTGGGTATGCCGGATGAAGGATTTCGCCTCGAGGTTTTTCTGGAACTGGAGAATGTCAACTTCTTTGGTGTTTTCCTTGAAGAACACAGTGAAGCCGATGTTTTCCTTCACATGGTCGGAGATCTGGCGGGCTTGAAGAATAATGATGCCCAACAATCCCAGTACAAATAACACCAGCGCCATGGAAATGACGGTGGATACATAGGAGGTTTGCAGTTTACTCCTGCCGCTTCGCTTTTCTTTACTCATCCGGATCGGCCTGGTTGTTTAGTTAGATTCCAGGATTTGCAGGAGTTCATCCAGTTTGGGTGTGAGGATGATCTCGGTTCTGCGGTTTTTCTGACGGGCTTCTTTGCTGTCGGAAGGATCGATGGGGAGGTACTCACCCCTTCCGGCAGCCGTGAGCCTCTTGGGATCAAGCCCCTTGTTTTCGGTCAGGATTCTTACGATGGCTGTGGCTCGCAGTACACTCAGGTCCCAGTTGTCTTTGATTTGTCCGGAGCCTTTGTAGGGAACATTGTCAGTATGCCCTTCCACCAACACATTGATGTCCTGATTATCGGCCAGCACTCCGGCCAGTTTTTTCAGGGCTTCCTTACCCTTTGTATCTACCTGGTAACTGCCTGAAGCGAACAGCAGGTTTTCTTCAAGGGAAACATACACTTTGCCATTCTTTTGTTCAATGGTCAGGCCCTTGTTCTCAAAACCAAGCAGCGCATCCGATACTTTTTTGCGAAGGTCTTCCACCGCTTTGTCCTTTTTCTCAAGAATTCCCTGTAATTCATTAATCTTCGCTTCCCGTTCACTAAGTTCCTGGCTGTTCCTTTCGAGGTCTTTTTGTTTGGCCTGCAATTCCCTTTCGAGCAGTTTCAGGGCATCTTCCTGTTTCTGAAGGTTGCTTTGTGTTTTCTGCAATTCCGTCATCAACTTTTCAGTTTCGGTGCGGCTGCCGGCCAGCATTTCCTTGTTGTTTTTCAGCAGCAACTCATAGGTCTCATTCAGCTTGTCATAGTTTTGTGTCATCTGCCGCAACGATTTTCCCAGCACCGCCGTGTCACCAACCAGGCCCTCGTGGCGCTTTTTGAAATCGGTGAGTTCGGCTCCCAACTCCGTCATTTTAACCGTGAGGTCCTCGTTCTGGCTTTTCAGCAAGGCATTGTCTGCTTCACAACGGTCCTGTTTGGCTTTGATCTCTTCGAACTTTCTTGCGGGAACACAAGCAGAAAGCAATGCAAAACCTGCAAGAGTGAATCGGTATATGTGGCGAAGTTGGATGTTCATATGTTGTAATTTAGGGAAGAACGGGTGTGTTTTCCGATCTGGTGTATGCACGCAAATTTTGCATTTTTTTATGAATCTCCCGATTTGTTCACTATCGGGTGGGTAGGAGAGAAGCTGCTTTTCTCACCTTCTTTCGGTTTGACTTCCTTTTCACCTTCGAATAGGTTCAATGAGTCTTGTTGCTTCAGAAGGTTGTTTAATGTGTTCTGCAACTCTTCCCTGAGTTTATCGGCTTCGGTGCGGCTGCCAGCCAGCATTTCCTTGTTGTTTTTCAACAGCAATTCATAGGTTTCATTCAGCGCGTCATAATTGGATTTCATCAGCCTGAGTGATTTTCCCAAAACAGCGGTGTCTGTGACAAGCCCCTCATAACGTTTCGTCAAGTTGGACAAAACCTGATTGAGTTCGGTGATCCTTGCGATAAGCTCTTCGTTGTGATTTTTGAGCATTGTGAAGCCTACTTCACACTGTTCCTGTTGGGTTTTGACTTCTTCAAATTTTCTGGCTGGTACGCAAGCGGCGCATAGGGCAAGTCCGGACAGGGCAGAAATATAAAGTGTTCGGGGTTGAGCGGTCATGTGTTGCAATTTAGGGAAGAATGGGTGAATTCCCTGGTCTGGTGTATGCACGCAAATTTGCATTTTTTTTGGGAATTACGAGGCGCGGGTAGCGGATGACCGCCCGGATCATGGAAACAAGATGTGGTGTTTTTCGTTTACACTCAGGAAAAGGAGGTTGCTATGAAGGTTCTGCCACCCAACTGGATCACGGAAAAATGGATTGACTTCGAATACAAGAAATACATCCTGCTGTCATACTTGCAGGAAGTCAGCGCGAATTTCGATGTCAACAAACTCTATCCGTTTCTTTCCCACCTCATGGAGCACCATAAGAATTTGCTCAGGTTAAGGGAAGGGCGCCAACAATTGGAGGATTCATTTCCAAAAGAACTAAAAGGCATATCCGTTGAACATATGCGGCTGATGTATGACCAGATCGCCGCAGACGATGATCTGTTAAAAGAGATCCGTGAGATCATCTCATATTCAATTCCTCAGTTTGAATACTATCTGGAAGAGGGCAAGAAGATTTACGATTTCCTCGAATCACACATGCAGATTTCTCCGGTGGGTGTGGTGCCGCTTTATCCGGAAGAAGGCTATCTCATATTGGATGATGTGGGACAGAAGCGCAAGCAGGTGTATGAGTACCGGCTTACCATCATCGAACAACCCGATGGAAAGTTCCGTGCTGTACAAACGCGGTATATTGCCGGTTACGATCACTCCCTTACCCATTCGTTCACTTCCATCAAACAAGATCTGATCAAGGTCCGAACGGAAATGCCTAATCCTGCAACCTATGCGGTTGAATCGGAATTCCCGGTTCCCGTGCGGGAGACGTTTTTACCCATGGCGAAACGCTTGCTGGTTCGCTACATATACATGAAGAAGGACGTTTAAACGCCGCAGGATGGTAAATTAAATTCAAATGGTACATTTGCAGCTTCACGGACTTAAAATGTACGATGAAAATTCTTGGCATTTCGGCCTTTTACCATGATTCAGCTGCAGCCCTTGTGAAGGATGGTGATATCATTTTTGCTGCACAAGAAGAACGTTTTACCCGGAAGAAACATGACCCCTCCTTTCCCCGGCATGCAGCCGCTGCATGCCTTGATTATGCGGGGATTGATATCAATGATCTCGATGCGGTCGTTTTTTATGACAAACCGCTGCTGAAGTTTGAGCGACTCCTCGAAACGTATGCTTCTTTCGCCCCAAGAGGACTGGCATCTTTTGCCAAATCCATGCCCGTGTGGCTGAAGGAAAAAATGTTCCTGAAAAAACTGATCCGTGATGAGTTGAAGGAAATGGGCGCCGACGGTAAGGTCAAATTGCTTTTCCCGGAACACCATCTGTCGCATGCGGCTTCCGCCTACTATCCTTCCCGGTTCGACGATGCAGCCATCCTTACCGTTGATGGCGTGGGTGAATGGGCAACGGCTTCGCTGTGTCATGGCCGTGGAAAAGAGATTACCTTGTTGCGTGAACTTTCATTTCCTCACTCCGTCGGACTTCTGTATTCAGCGTTCACATACTTTCTCGGATTCAAGGTGAACTCGGGTGAATATAAATTGATGGGGCTCGCGCCGTATGGCATCCCCGGAGATCCTGAAACGGAAAAATTCAAGGCACTCATCACTGAACACCTCGTGAAAGTTTATGAGGATGGTTCGGTGTGGCTCGACCAGGCATATTTCAACTATGCCACCGGACTCCGAATGGTGGTGGATGGCAAATGGGAGGCATTGTTCGGATTTCCGCGCAGGGCATCCGAATCAGAATTGAAACAGGAACACTGCAACCTCGCCCTGGCCATTCAACAGGTAACCGAAGACATCGTGCTTAAAATGGCAGCACATGCCAGACAGGTAACCGGAAGCAAGAACATTTGCCTGGCCGGTGGCGTGGCATTGAATTGCGTGGCCAACGGGAAGCTGGTCAAGTCGGGTATCTTCGAACACGTATATATACAGCCGGCTGCCGGTGATGCGGGTGGTGCTTTGGGTGCCGCACTTGCGGCTCATCATATTTATTTTGGTAAGGAACGCATACCCGCAAACGGTTATGATCGCATGAAAGGGTCCTACCTCGGTCCGGCTTTCTCCGACCTGGACGTGGAAAAAATGTCGCGGAAATATGATGCAGTTTATGAGGCTTGTACATCAACCGATGAAGTTGCCCGAAAAACAGCGGCGTTGCTTGCCGATGGACATGCCATCGGATGGTTCCAGGGAAGAATGGAGTGGGGGCCACGTGCACTCGGTAACCGCAGCATCATCGGTGATCCCCGCAATGAAGAGATGCAGATGAAGCTCAACCTCAAGATCAAATACAGGGAAAGCTTCAGGCCCTTTGCCCCCTCTGTGCTGGCTGAGGATGCTGCCGATTTCTTCGACCTGAATGAAGATTCACCCTACATGCTCATGGTGGGCGATGTGATAGAAAAAAGAAGAAAACCACTTCCTGCCAACTACCATGACCTTCCCCTGAAGGAAAAGCTTTACTGCCTCCGGTCCGATGTACCTGCCATCACCCACATTGATTTCTCGGCACGCGTTCAAAGTGTGCACAAGGAAACCAATGACGCTTATTGGAAACTGATACATGCATTCAAGGAACTAACTGGGTACGGACTGATCATTAACACCAGTTTCAATGTACGGGGAGAACCCATCGTTTGCACACCTGAAGATGCCTATCGTTGTTTGATGCGAACCGAAATGGACTACCTCGTGGTGAACCGTTATATATTTGCCAAGAAAGATCAGCCTGAGTGGAAGGAAAAGGTGGACTGGCAACAGGAATTTGCACTCGACTAACCCATTGATCACCTATTAACAGGATACCCTATGGATTTTTTAAAAGACCTGTGGCAATTCATGAAAGCCAGAAAGAAATGGTGGCTGATGCCCATCATTGTTCTCCTGCTTCTCATCGGTGTATTGGTTGTACTGGCTGAAGGCAGTGCAGCGGCAAGTTTCATTTATACCCTGTTTTAGTAGATGACAAAACCCGACCGCCACAAGCAGATTGAAACCATGTCGGCGCTGGCTTTGGCCGGCTGCGTGCTTTATTATTGGAAAGGGCACACATGGATGTTGTATGCAGCCATTGCCAGCCTGGTGATCGGACTGTTCATCAAGTTCATTGCCGTGTACATCACCATGGGCTGGCTCAAGATCACCGAGCTGCTGGGCCGGATCAACGGCTTCGTGCTGCTTTCCGTGATCTTCTTTTTTGTGCTTACTCCGTTGGCATTTCTGAAGAGACTGGGAAGCAAACGTTCCTTCCTCAAACAACCTTCCGGCGCATCCAACTACAAGGAAAAAGATCATACCTACTCGGCGGATGACATCGCCATGCCGTGGTAGACCGGCATACAGAATCCTAACAAAAAAGGCCGCTTCTTTCGAGGCGGCCTTTTATATTTTCCCGGTATAAATTATTTCTTTTCAGCTGCGGCCTGGTTTGCGCCTTCCGCAGATTTGTCGAAGTACACTTCGTTGAATTTGCGGTATTCTATCGGGTTGATGGGGAAGTTGCGCACATAATGTTGCAACAGCCTGTAGTTTTCATCATAATAGATCATCATCACAACCGCATTGTCCATCACCATCTGGTCGCACTGGCGATAAAGGTCGAAGCGTTTGACCTCATTCGTTTCGCTCATGGCTGCTGCAAACAGGCTGTCATACGCAGCGTTTTTGAAGCGGAAGGTATTGATGTAGGATTTTTCCTCAAGTGAAGCAGGCACGTGTGCGCCGTAGAACAGGTTCAGGAAGCTGTCGGGATCCGGGTAGTCGGAGACCCATCCGCCGCGCCAGAATGTGGTTTTGGCAGACTCCACGTTTTCCAGGTGTTGGGCAAACGGCATCACGTTCATCTCAACGCTGATGCCCAGGTTCTCACTCAGCATGTTCTGGATGACCTCTGCTACCTGGATGTTGCGTGCACCACCGCTGTTCAGTTGGAGGGTTACCCTCGGGAATCCTTTTCCGTTCGGATAACCTGCATCAGCCAACAGGCGTTTGGCTTCATCCGGGTTATAGTCATATCCTTTCACAGCTTCGGCATCGTACCCCTTGAAGTCACCGGAGGTTCTCCGGAAAGAAGGCGGAACGAAGCCATGGTTGCCCGGGATGCCTTCACCGCGCAGGGTGTAGTTGATGATCTTTTTGCGGTCAATGGCATAGTTGAAAGCTTTGCGCACACGCACATCGCTGAACACTTTGTCGGTTTGCAGGAAGCCATAATACTGATTGCTCATGGCAGGTGTGATCTGCAGGTCATAGGCAAGGTTGCCTTTGGCGTTTTCCAGTTCGTCAAGGATGTCGTCAATCATTTCCACCGGCAAACGGAACACCATGTCCAGGTTCTGTTTTTTGAATTCCAGGAATTCAGATTTCTTTTCTTTCACGAAAGTGAACTGAATGGCATCCAGGTAAGGCAGCTTGTTGCCGAACTTGTCAACTCCCCAGTAGTTTTCATTTTTTGACAGAATCACTGTTTCCCCGTCTTTCACTTCCTTCACCTTGAACGGACCGGTACCGACGCATTTCACGCGCATCTCAACACCGTATTTCTCGAAAGCCTCTTTGGGGAACACCCAGGTGAAAGGCATCGCCAGTATATTCAGGAAGCTGGAGTACGGATGCAGCAGGTCTACCTCCAGGGTATAATCGTCCATCACCTTCACACCCTTCACACCATCAGCCAGTGGTTTTCCTTCAACGGTTGACTGGTAATATTCATTGGCACCCACCACCCTGTCGCGAAATACCCAGAAACCGGCATTCATCGGATCGGATGTGCACAGGCGGGTGAAACAGTATTTGACATCTTCAGCTTTCATCTCCCGGCCTTTGCCATCCGGAAAACATGCATCGTCTTGAAAGTAAACCCCATGGCGAAGTTTGAATGTGAACACTGTTGCCGAATCATTCACCGTCCAGCTCTCCGCAAGTCCGGGTACAAGGCTCAGGTCTTTCTGGTTGAAATCGATCAGACCCTCGTACACCTGGTTTGCAATGCGCTGAGATACGATCTCGTTCACCTTCAGCGGAAACAGGTTGCGGAAATCCTCTTCTTCATTGATGCGGAACACGCCGCCATACTTGACCCCGCCTTTCGCGGATTGCTGTTCGGGCCCGCTGGATCCACCTTTACAGCCTGCGAGGACCGCTACCGTGACTGAAAAAAGGATTGCAAATTTTCTCATATTGAAATGGTGTTGGGGTCTATAGAAAGGATACATATCAATGGTACAAATATAAAAATATAAACATATTGGCAATAGGTCCGGAACAGGGGGGCAATCTCTCCCGGATCGCACGCCGGATCAAGCAGCCCGCACAACGATTGATTTGGAGTTGGTCGGTGCAAAGGTCTGCCCGAAAATGGAATGGGTGTAATACCGTTATCTTAGCGAAGGAATGCGCATCCCTGCTTCTATAAACCATCGACTTGCACTGGCGTTGTTCGTAACCGTCACCGGATACCATGCAGCCTATGCGCAAGCGGAAAGAACTTCACCCCGGATGGTGCGCCGGATGAGCCTGGCTGGCGATACCCTTCAACCGGATACCCTAAGCCTGTTGCCTTCGTCGGTTGCATTAACCACACCCGCCGGCGTTCAGGTTGATACCTCCCTGTTCCGGGTGATGCCCGGACCCGGATGGATCCTGTGCCGTTCATCCGACATCCGCGCCAGATACCGCACGGATTCGGTAGACGTGCACTTCACCGCTTTGCCCTTTATGCTGCAGGAAGAAACCAGGCATAAGGATGCCGGAATGATCCAGGCTGCCGGAAAGGAAGTGTCCGATCCGTTCAGGTACACCTCGCCGTCAAACCCCGACGCAGATCTTTTCGGACTTTCATCCCTGTCCAAATCAGGCAGCATCAGCAGGGGGATCATGTTCGGAAACAACCAGGACCTCACCCTGCAATCCAGCATGGACCTCCAGATGTCAGGTAAGGTATCCGACAAACTGAATGTGCGTGCGGCCCTCAGTGATGACAACATTCCCATTCAACCGGATGGGAACACCGCTACGTTGCAGGACTTCGACCAGGTGTACATCGAACTCGAAGGACAGGGAAGCAAACTCATCGCCGGTGACTTCAACCTGCAGTCGCCCGATAACTACTGGTTGAAATATCAGAAGAGAAACCAGGGACTGGGATATACGGGTCTTATCATCCGTCCGGATAGCCAGCAGGTGACCATTACCGCAAGCGCATCCGTTTCAAAAGGAAAATTCGCCAGGCAAACCGTGCAAGGGCAGGAAGGCAACCAGGGTCCATACCGGTTGAAGGGCGCCGAGAACGAACTCTACATCACGGTGCTCGCCGGCACCGAACGCATCTATTGGGACGGCCAGCTGCTGCAAAGAGGACAGGAAAACGACTACGTCATCAACTACAACCTGGCCGAGGTGACATTCACCGCCAAACACATGGTGACCAAAGACACCCGGCTGGTGTTCGAGTTCCAGTACTCCGACAGGAACTATGCCCGGTCCCTGCTTACGGCCGGTGCCAACTGGCAGGGGAAGAAGTCGGGAACTTTTCTGCACTTCTACCAGGAACAGGACGCCCGCAATCAACCCCTTCAACAGGAACTGAGCGCCGCCGAAAAAAAGATCCTGGCCGATGCAGGTGATGACCTCGCTTCAGCGGTTGTTCCCAAAACCGATTCCGTAGGATTCAGTGATACCGAAGTGCGCTATGCCCGCATCGATTCGG
This sequence comes from Flavobacteriales bacterium, assembly GCA_020635855.1. Classification (NCBI taxonomy): domain Bacteria; kingdom Pseudomonadati; phylum Bacteroidota; class Flavobacteriia; order Flavobacteriales; species Flavobacteriales bacterium. The sequence goes on from JACJYZ010000004.1 coordinate 812,264, forward strand.
CCGGGTTTACCAACGTGTACGTGTATTCCATTGACCCCGCCGCGGCACTCTACCGGCTGAGCTTTTCTTTTGTGGGTGAGGGAAAGGGAAATTACCGGCAGGTAAAAAGCGCAGCCAACGGCCGCGTGTTCGAATGGGTGATGCCTGTGAGCGGCGTGTCCCAGGGAGATTACGAACCGGTGGTTACCCTTGTCTCACCCAAATCCAAGCGCATGGCGGTGGCCGGATGGAATGGCGCACTAAACAACCGATGGAACGCGGGTGTAGACCTGGCCTGGAGCGATCAGGACCTGAACCTGTTTTCGTCTAAAGACAAATCGGATGACCAGGGGATGGCGGTTCGCGCCACACTGCGGCACAAATCAGCAGGTTCCGACAGTGCCCGCTGGCGCATGGAAGAAGGCATTGCCTATGAATACCAGCATCCGCATTTCCAGCCGATCGAACGTTTCAGGGATGTGGAGTTCGTGCGCAACTGGAACCTGGCCTCGGGGCAGGAAAACAAGCAACTTCACCTGGGTGGCATTCAGTGGCGCGTGTACAACCGCCAACAGGGTTTTGTAGCATACAACGGACAGGGCCTTCTGGCGGATGAAGGATATGCCGGTGTGCGTCAGGAAGCGGCTACGCGTCTGTTGTTCGGACGGTGGCTGGCAAGCGGACAAACATCCTACCTGAACAGCCGGTCGGACAGCAAGACATCGCAGTTCTTTCGGTACAACGCATTGCTGGAACGCAGGTGGAAATGGTTCAAAACAGGTGGTAAGGTCGAAGGAGAGCAGAACACATGGCGAACGTCAGGCGGAGACTCGCTGCTGCCGGGCGCACAGAAATGGAGGGCCTGGGAAACTTACATTTCCAATCCCGATACCGTGAAACTTGGCTACCGCATTTTTTACGGCAGAAGAACCGATTACCTTCCCCTTGGCACTACCCTGAACCGGGCATTCGATGCAGCGCAAACAGGGGCCGAAACCACCTGGTCGCCTTCCCGTTGGCACAGCCTCACTTCCAGCATCGCACTGCGTACACTGACGGTCACCGACACCTCACTTACCCAAATTAAACCCGACCGCACCGTGGTGTTCAGGGTCAGCGACAGGTTTCAGGTATGGAAAGGCGTGGTTAGATCCACCACCTTCCTGGAATACGGGTCGGGCCTGGAAGTGAGGAAGGAGTTTATTTACCTGGAGGTGCCGGCAGGCCAGGGGTACTACGGGTGGACCGACTACAACGGCAACGGCGTGAAAGAACTGGATGAGTTCGATGTGGCTGCTTTCCCTGATCAGGCCCGTTACATCAGGGTGTATACGCCCACCAATGAATATGTGAAAGTGTATTCCCAGCAGCTGAGCCAGTCGCTGCTGGTGCAACCCGGCGCACGCCAGAAGCAGGAAGTATCCAAGCTTCGGAGGCAGGTGGACAGGTTTGCTGACCAGATGTCGTACCGTTTGCAGCGAAAGACGGGCGACAAATCATTACAGAACCCGTTTGATTACGGGACGGAAGACCCCGACCTTGTGACGGTATCGGCAGGCGTGCGCAATTCATTGTCGTGGAACCGCAGCGGCAAGGTCGGACTGGAATGGCACTGGTTGGATAGTTATAACAAGTCTTTGCTGATCAACGGTCCGGAGTGGACCCGTAACCGTGGAAACACCCTGGCATCCCGATGGACAACAAGCAAGCAGGTGACCGCACGCCTGGAATTACGTGATGCCATGAAAACCAGCAGCTCCGAATATTTCAAAAACCGGAACTTTGCCGTGAACAGCCGGGAAGCGGAAAGCCAGCTTGCATGGCAGCCTTCTCTCAGCCAGCGCCTCACAGGTACATACATTCATGGCAACAAAAAGAATGAAGCGGAGTCGGGCGGAGAAGTGGCCGTAAGAAATGAGGGCAGCCTGGAATGGACCGTTCAATCCGCCAGGCAGGGAAGTTTAACCTGCCGGCTGGCCTATATTTCACTTGACTACAACGGTGTTCAGAACACCCCGCTGGGATTTGAAATGCTCGGCGGACTCCGGTCGGGAGATAACTTCACATGGGTGGTGGGATGGCAGCGCAGCCTCTCTCACAACATGCAACTGGATCTTCAGTACAGCGGCCGGAAGCCCGACGGCCTCCGGTCGATTCATACCGGATCGGCACAGATCCGTGCCTTCTTCTGATCAGTCGTTGCAGTATTCCTCAAATGCCATTTTCAGGTTCTCCGCAATCATATCGGCAGAGCGGCCTTCAATGTGGTGGCGTTCGATGAAATGAACCAGTTCGCCATTCTTGAAGAGCGCCATGCTTGGAGAAGAGGGAGGGTAAGGCAGCATGTATTTTCTGGCCTGGGCCGTGGCTTCGGTATCCTGTCCGGCAAACACCGTGGTGAGCTTCTGGGGACGCGCATCCGACGCATTCAGCGCCATCTTCACGCCCGGACGTGCCATTCCTGCCGCACACCCGCATACCGAGTTAACAACCACCAGTACCGTACCTTCTTTCGAAGACAATACCTGGTCCACTTCGGCGGCAGTGGTGAGTTCGTTAAATCCAACATCTGTAAGGTCTTTGCGCATGGGCGCAACCAGTTCATCCGGATACATGATTGTTTTTTTATTGGTTTTGCAACGAAATTACGAAAATCTTGTCTGTTAGTCGGCCGAACGCTATCTTTAACCTCCCCGAAAGAGTGGCCGGATGGCATTCCGTCAATCAAGCATATCGCATTTTTATTTTATCAAGTAAACATTTTATGAAACACAAAACCCTGTTTTCGCTGTCGGCATTTATGCTCGCCGGACTGGTAGGATTCGCCCAGGCCCCGTCGACCAAATTGCTGGAAAAAGTGGACAAGAAGGGAGACGAAATCGTCATCCCTTATTCCAAGTACAAACTGCCAAACGGCTTAACCCTGCTGGTGCATGAAGATCACTCTGACCCGGTGGTTCATGTGGATGTGACCTATCATGTGGGTTCTTCACGTGAAGACATTGGCAAGTCAGGATTCGCACACTTCTTTGAACACATGATGTTCCAGGGATCCGATAACGTGGCCGATGAGGAACATTTCAAGATTGTGACCGAAGCCGGTGGTACCCTCAATGGTACAACGAACACCGACCGTACCAACTATTTTGAAACCGTACCCAGCAATCAACTGGAGATCATGTTGTGGTTGGAAGCCGATCGCATGGGTTATTTCCTGGATGCAGTCACCCAGGAGAAGTTTGAAGTTCAACGCGCTACTGTGAAGAACGAGCGTGGGCAGAACTATGACAACCGGCCCTACGGGCTGGTGTCCGAGAAACTGGGTGAGGCCCTCTACCCTTACGGACACGGGTATTCATGGACAACCATCGGATACATCGAAGACCTCAATCGCGCCAACCTGGATGACCTGAAGAAATTCTTCCTGCGCTGGTACGGTCCGAACAATGCCACCCTTACCGTTGCCGGTGATGTGGATACAAAGAATGTGGTGAAGCTGGTGGAAAAATACTTTGGTCCCATCCCTTCCGGTCCGGAAGTTAAAAATCCTGAAAAGCCGAAGGTAACGGTTGATAAGGACCGCTACATTTCCTATGAAGACAAGGTGAGGTTCCCTTTGCTTTACATGGCGTTCCCTACCGTGCCCAACTACCATCCTGATGAAGCACCGCTGGATGTGCTGTCTGATATCATTGGTGGCGGCAAGAATTCTATTTTCTACCAGAATTTCGTGAAGTCCCAGAAGGCACGCTTTGCCAGTGTGAGCCACCCCTGCTCCGAGTTGTCGGGTCAGTTTGATGTGGTGGTTTCTCCATTCCCCGGTACTTCCCTAAAAGACATGGAGGCGCTGGCACGTACCTCCCTTGCCGAATTCGAAAAAAGAGGCGTTACCGATGAGGACATTCAGAAATTTGTGGCCAGCCATGAATCCCAGGTGATCAATGGTCTTGCAAGCGTAAGCGGAAAGGCATCGCAACTGGCATCCTACCAGACCTTCACCGGTAACCCTAACTACATCGCCAAAGACCTGGAACGCTATAAGAAGGTGACCAAGGAAGATGTGATGCGTGTGTATAACGAATACATCAAAGGTAAATCATGTGTGATCCTCAGTGTTGTCCTTGAAGGACAAAAGGAATTGCGTGCGGGTGAGGATAACTTCCAGCGTCCTACAAGTGGCAATGCAAAAGATCATTCCGCGGAGTACGCCAAGCTCGAGTATCATAAAGGCAAAGACAATTTTGACCGCAGCAAACGCCCTTCTCCCGGCCCTAATCCGGTGGTGAAAGTTCCCAACTACTGGACTGAACAATTTGAGAACGGCATGCGGGTGATCGGAACCGACAACAACGAGATTCCTGTTGTTTCCCTTCAACTTTCCATTCCCGCCGGACATCGTTCGGAATCGCCTGAAAAAGCAGGTATTTCAAACATGCTGGCCACCATGATGTCTGAGGGTACTACTTCTCACTCTGCAGAAGAAATCTCGGATAAACTGGACATGCTGGGTAGCTCCATCCGCATCAGCAGCGATGATGAGTACATCACGGTTAATATCTCAGCCCTGAAGAAAAACCTCAACGAAGTATTGGAACTGGCCAATGACATGCTGTTCCATCCGAAGTTTGATCAAGGCGATTTTGATCGTGAGAAGAAGCAGGCCCTGGAAAACATCAAAAGCCGTGGAACCAGTGCGGTTCGCATTGCCAACGATGTATACGACAAACTGCTTTACCAGAACGGCATCATGTCTATTCCCGCTTCCGGAACAGAAGCTTCCGTGGAGTCCATTACCCTGGATGACGTGAAGGCTTTCTACAACAAGTCAATTGCTCCCGAACATGCCATGGCTGTGGTGGTAGGTGACATCGACCGCGAAGCGATTTTGTCACAGCTGAAGTTCCTCCGGGACATGCAGCCCAAGGGAACCAGCTTACCCAAGGAAAGCGTCATTGCTTCAATCGATAAAACCAGGATTTACCTGGTGGATAAGCAGGATGCACCTCAATCGGAAATTCGCATCGGCTACCTTGCCATGCCGTATGATGCCACAGGAGAACGTTACCGTTCCTTTATCATGACATATCCGTTGGGTGTGGCGTTCAACAGCCGCATTAACCTCAACCTCAGGGAAGACAAAGGATATACTTACGGTGCAAGGGGCTATTTCGGAGGCTCCCGCTATATCGGACCGTTCACGGCATCTGCCGGCGTTCGTGGTGATGCAACCGCCGCTTCCGTGAAGGAGTTCATGAAGGAGATCTCCAATTATGCGGACAATGGTATTACGCCGGAAGAACTCCAGTTCACCAAGATGTCGATTGGCCAAAGCGATGCACGCAACTACGAAACGCCTGGGCAGAAAGCCAATTTCCTGCGCAAGATGCTGGAGTATAATTTGCAGGCCAACTTTGTTCAGCAGCAGACCGACATCCTGGCCAAGATCACCAAACCGGAAATCGATGCCCTGGCCAAGAAGCATCTGCCTTACCAGAACATGGTGATTGTTGTGGTTGGAGATAAGAAGAGCAACCTTGAAGGCCTGAAGCAACTGGGTTACGAGGTAGTGGAAGTTGATATCGACGGTAAACCCGTTACACAATAACCCGAATACGGGTCCATACAAAAGGGCTGTTCGTCAACCGACGGACAGCCCTTTTTCTTTATGCTTTATGGTTCAGTCAGGAAGACCGTGTGATGCCAAAGTTAGCATGGTGTTTTACCGGGGCACAAAGGTTTGTGGTAAGGAAAACTATAGGGGTTTCACATAGCAACGACGTCGCTTGTGTTGGATATGATCGTAGTTCTTCCAGTTGGAAATCACGTTGCCGTTGGATTCGAAGATGCCGGTGGTTTCCATGGTGTTGATGCCGGCTTTGAGCATCTCATTCTGCAGTTCCCCGATGAGGATTACGGCTACGCCTGCCGACTGGTACTCTTGTTTTACACCGGTCAGCAGCATGTCAATCACCTTCGGTTTTTTCAGGGCCTTCAACACGTATGTGAAACCGAACGGGAACAATTTACCACCGGCTTTCTGCATGGCTTCCGAAAGGGATGGAAGCCCCACGAAGAACCCCACCACCTCATCACCTTTCTTCACCACTTTGATGAAGCGTGGGTTCAGCACCTTGAAGTATTTGTCTTTGTACAGCTGAATCATATCAGCATTGAGTGCATTCACATAAGGCAGGAACTGAAAGGCATCGTTGAACACTTCGAAGATGCGGTCGCCGTATGCTTCCAGTTCGGCACGTGTGGAGAAATTCACCACTTCAAAGCCGTATCTTTTCTTTACTATTTCTCCGCCACGCAGACCTTTCTTCACGGCAATTTCACTCAGGGTGAGACGGAATTCCACCCAGTCGTTCTCTTTCTCAAAGCCATACTGATCAAAATGTTGCTGATAGTAAGGCAAGTGGTAAACCGATGCGATGGACGGCAGGTGGTCGAAACCTTCAATCAATAGTCCTTGTGTGTCCAGGTTGGTAAAGCCGAGGGGGCCATGCACGAGTTCCATGTTTTCTTCCCTGAACCAATTGAAGCAGGCATCGAGCAGGGCTTTGCTCACTTCGGTATCGTCAATGAACTCGATGCGGTTGATGCGACCGTATCGTTTCCCCGTTTTTTCGTTGTAAGCTTTGTTGATGATGGCACCCGTACGCCCAACGCATTTGCCATTGCGGAAAGCCAGAAAAAACTTGGCATCACAAAAGCCGAATGCGGGATTGAGTTTCGGGTCGAGGGCTTTCCGTTCATCGGCCTTCACCGGGGGCACCCAAAATTTGTTGCCTCTGTACAGCTCAAAAGGAAGGTCACAGAATTGCTTGATGTCAGCGGCGGATTGCACCACTTTTATATCGATGGCCATGTCAACTTGCTTTAGGCTCGTAAAAATACAGATACTTGCGGGTTGTGCAAGGTTGGGAGGGAAGGTAAAAAGAAAGGGCCATCGTAGGATGGCCCTTTGCAAGCAATTATAAGTGAGGTTGAGGTTGGCTTAGCCTTCTGTTGATTCACCAGAAGCATCCATGCCATCGCCTTCAGACTCTTCCATGCCAGCATTTTCAGAAGCATTTTCTGCAGGAGCAGCTTGTTCTTCTGTAGCATCAGTAGCCTGAGCGTTTTCTTCGTTGTTCATCATGTCACCAGCTTGGTCTACAGCTGATGATTCGTCATGTTGTTCTTCTTGGGCGCCTTCGCCACCTTCAGAACCTTCGTGTCCGCCGTCTCCGCAAGCCATGAAGCCGAAGATAGCAGCAGACATGAGCATTAAGTAGTACTTTTTCATGGTATCACCTGTTTGTTTAGAATGAATAATGTGTATCAATCCAGCACAAATGTAGCCAATTTTGACATGTATCAAAATTTTGCGTGCTTTTTTTCAGGCAGTTACGGGCATCCGGCCTTGTTCACATACAGGACAAATAGGCAGATGAGGGTTGCAGGGTTTGACATTTTCGAAGGGAAAATTGTAAGTTCGTTCCCTCAACGCGTACAGGTGCGGATGCACTTGTCATTTTGTTCAACATTAAATCGGCTCGTTATGGCTTTTACACTACCGGCACTCCCTTATGCTTTAGATGCACTGGAACCACACATTGATGCCCGCACCATGGAAATCCATCATGGCAAGCATCATCAAGGATACACAACCAACCTCAACAACGCCATTGCTGGCTCGCCCCTTGAAGGTAAAACCATTGAGGAGATCCTGGCCAACATATCATCCCACAGCATGGCTGTGCGTAACAATGGTGGTGGCTATTACAATCACTGTTTGTTCTGGGAAGTGATGGCACCCAATGCGGGAGGTCAACCCGGAGGTGAACTGGCTGCTGAGATCAACGGCGCATTCGGTTCATTCGATGCCTTCAAGGAACAGTTTTCAAACGCTGCTGCCACCCGTTTCGGATCGGGATGGGCCTGGCTGGTGCTTTCGAACGGAAAGCTGGTGGTCAGTTCAACCCCCAACCAGGACAACCCGCTGATGGACATCGCCGAGGTGAAGGGAACACCCATCCTGGGTCTTGATGTTTGGGAACATGCCTACTATTTGCATTACCAGAACCGCCGCCCTGATTATATCGGTGCATTCTGGAATGTGATCAATTGGGAAGCTGTTTCACAGCGATTGGTAGCTGCCAAGCAACTGGCATCTGCATAAAGCAACATAAAGTAAAGGAAAGCGGGGTCTTTGGAAATAAGGCCCCGCTTTTTTTTGGTTGGGCAGGACTTGATGAACGGAATTCAGGTGTAACAGGAACGGAAAAACGTCTTAACAGGAAATATTTATCAATTCAGAAATCACTTAGACCTATATTTGCGAGCAAACCTTTAATTCTGATCCTATGAAGACATTACGTCGTATGTTGTTGGTGTTGGCAATGACCACGCTTGTATCGGGCGCATTCGCACAATCTTTTGAAATGGGCCATAGTTCCGTTCAGGTGGGCTATGGTTTCGGGAACTTTATCCGTGCCATATTCAAAACATATGAGGATACCTATAGCCAATTCAGCTTTAAGGGGACGGGTCCGGCGTTTGCCAAATTTGAGTATGCCGTCAGTGATAAGGTTGGTGTCGGTGTGAATCTGGCTTATGTATCCGCCAGTGTTTCCTATACCGATACATCCGTTTTCGTACCCAGCGCAGGAACTTTTTACAGGCAAACCCTGAAGTGGTATAACGTTAGTGCCCTTGCACGTATCAACGTTCACTTCGGCAGCAACGATAAATTTGATCCCTACTGGGGCGCAGGGTTGGGTTACCGTACGGGTAAGACAAGTTATACCGACAATGATCCCAATTATGACAACAGTTCCACACTGAAAACATATATTCCGTTCGGTTTTGAGACCACTTTTGGTGCCAGGTATTATTTTACCGATAACATCGGCATTTATGCAGAAACAGGTTTGGCCAAAGCGGTGTTTCAGGTGGGTTTGAGCGGTAAGTTCTAACTACTCCTGATCATTACATTTAAAAAGGGACCCATCGGTCCCTTTTTCTTATTTTGGCACCACCCAACCCAAATTACGATGTACAGGAAAATCGCATTGCTTATTTGCATGGCTGCGTGCCTTGCCGGCGGAATGGTTCATGCAGGAACAAGTGCCGACTCAACCCGAGCCAAAGAATACCTGATCCTGAAGGTGGAATACCGCATCAAAAGCCAGGGCATGGTGGATCGGTTGGAGGTGAACCTCGGCGATCAATTTCCGAACAGCCTTTCGGGTATTCTGGAGAACGGTGAAGAAGGCACCATTCAGGTCAACAATTACCAGGGTAAAAAACTTGTGCTCCGGAATGAAGTGGATTTTCTCAGCTACATCCAATCACTGGGGTGGCGGATGATTTCCGTTGCACCCGTGCGTGCGATGGACCGTGATTATACCAGGTACCTTTTCGAGAAATCGAAGTAGCCGACAGAGCTATTCTACCGTAACGGACTTTGCCAGGTTCCGCGGCTGATCAACGTTGCAACCACGCATCACAGCGATGTGATATGCCAACAGTTGCAGGGGAATTACCGAGATGAGAGGCACAAGCGTTTCTTCTGTTTCCGGAATCTCAATGACGTGATCGGCAAGCTCTTTCACCGTTACGTCTCCTTCGGTTACGATTGCGATGATCTTACCACGACGTGCCTTTACTTCCTGGATGTTGCTTACCACCTTTTCATAGTTACCTTTCTTGGTGGCCAATACCACCACGGGCATTTCCTCGTCGATCAAGGCGATCGGTCCGTGTTTCATTTCCGCGGCGGGGTATCCCTCGGCATGAATGTATGAGATCTCCTTTAATTTGAGTGCCCCTTCCAATGCAACGGGGAAGGTATATCCGCGACCGAGGTACAGGAAGTTCCGCACATCCTTGTAGATACTTGAAATATATTTTACCTGTTCGTTCGTCTCCAATACCTTCTCTACCTTCTCGGGTATCATTTCAATGGCATGCAGGATCTGACGGTATTTGGATTCGGACAAAGTGCCCCGCTTGTGGCCCAGCGAAAGCGCCATCAATGTCAGTACGGTGATCTGCGTGGTGAATGCTTTGGTGGAAGCAACCCCGATCTCAGGCCCGGCGTGGGTATATGATCCGGCATGGCTGGCCCTGGGTATGGATGCCCCGACCACGTTGCATATACCAATAATGGTTGCCCCTTTGGATTTGGCAAGTTCAATGGCAGCCAGTGTATCTGCCGTTTCTCCCGATTGTGAGATGGCAATCACCACGTCGGTTTCATTGATCACCGGATTCCGGTAGCGAAATTCGGAGGCATATTCAACTTCCACGGGGATGCGTGCGAGGTCTTCAAAAAGGTACTCTCCGACCAACCCGGCATGCCAGGATGTACCACAAGCTACGATAATGATACGCTGGGCATTGGCCATTTTCTGCTCATAATCTTTGATTCCGCCCAGGGCAACAATCCCTTGTGATGCACTGACACGACCTCTGAGGCTATCACGGATCGACATGGGTTGCTCATAGATTTCCTTGAGCATGAAATGATCATAACCACCTTTTTCCAGCATTTCAAGCTGCAATTCCAGTTCCTGGATGTAAGGGGTTTTGGACTCGTTCTGAATGTTTTTCAGAACAAGGTCCTTTCCGCGTTCGATCAGTGCGATCTCATTGTCCTCCAGGTAAACCACGTTTTTGGTGTATTCCACGATAGGCGTGGCATCGGATGCGATGAAAAATTCATCTTTTCCAATCCCAATCACCAGCGGACTTCCTTTCTTGGCAACGATCAGTTGATTGGGTGTTTTCTTGGAAAGAATAACGATGGCATATGCCCCGATCACTTCATTCAGTGCGATACGAACGGCTTCGAAGAGATCACTTTTCTCGTTTTTCTGAATCTCCTCGATCAGGTTCACCAATACTTCGGTGTCGGTTTCACTGCGGAAGACGTATCCTCTTTTCTCCAACTCCTTTTTAAGGGGTGAATAGTTCTCAATGATGCCATTGTGGATGATGGCCAGTTCCATTGAATGGCTGTAGTGGGGATGTGCATTCAGGTCGTTGGGTACGCCATGCGTTGCCCAGCGGGTATGACCGATCCCGATCGTACCGCTGATATCAGTATTTTCGGTGGCTGCTGCCAGGTCGGTTACTTTTCCCTTGCATTTGTAAAGACGCAGGTCATTCTCACCCATCAAGGCAATTCCTGCACTGTCATAACCCCTGTACTCCAGGCGTTGCAGTCCTTTCATCAGGATGGGGTAAGCATCCCTGTTTCCGATGTATCCAACAATTCCGCACATATCCTAAAATTCAGTATATGAAATGACCAATTTCATGGGAGAAATTGGACTTGTGACACCTTGGAGTACCACCCTGTTGGCACTTACGGTTCCTCCGGAAACCAACAGTTGCATGCCGTGATTCTCCAGTTCCCCGCTAAGCAGTTTTCGCAAATGAAGGGTGATGTAAAAGTGGTAAGATTTCTTATCCTCAGACAGGGTGCCTCCATAGTATTGATTGCTATTGTACACATTCTGGCTGTAAATATCGTCGGTAAGAAAGTTTCTCTGACCGGCCGAATCAATGGCTACCAGTTGAATTTTCTCCGGCGGCTCATAGGTGGCATCGGATCCCGGATCAATGTTCAGGATGATTTCCGCTTTGTTGATGGCACGTCGTGGATCATTCCAGGCGTCGATGTTTGGAATTTCAATGTGTGTGCTGACCCCCGAGAGCGCACTGAGGTAAACCAGCTGGGTATCGGTGGCTGTGCCGTTCAGATGTGCTTCAATAGGCGTACCTGTATAGTCATGCTCGAAATGATTGACTCGGGCAGCATATGTACCCATGACCAGGGCATATACCAGGCTGTCTTCATCATCATTGTGGTAGTAGATTCCTATGTTGGAAGTGGTTGATACCAGATTGAATGCTGCAATGGATCCCTCGCCGGTGGCTTGCGCAGGGTTGTTGGTTTTTACATAAAGACCCTTGAGGAATGAAAGGAAAGCGGTGTTGTCCGTTAGATTGGAACCACCGGATTCGTTCAGGATCTTTTGACCGAATGCCGGATCCAGGTGAATCCGGAGTCGTGGTGTAAATCTGGTTGTGTCGCTGTCTGCTGTGTCAATAACCAGGATAGGGGATGTGGGTTTTACTTCCCAACCGATGGTTGCGAGCGGGGTGGGATTGGTTTGGAAGGTCTGATTTGAATAATGATCATCATCCCATGAAAAATCTTCCGTTACTTCATATACCTCTACCGTTTGTGCCGTGGTGGTATCTCCGTATGAATAGCCGTTGTAGGCAAGCGTAAGAACGATGGAGTCAAGCACGGGGTTGGGTCCGAAATCCACGTTGGTGGAAGTCAGCCTAACATGTGTGTAAAACGATGCGCTGGCTGCTCCGAATGTAGGCTCGTTATAGCTTCCCAACAGTGCCAGTGATGTTTCATCGGACCGGAGAGAATCTTCCCGCGTGGTATACGCCACCAAGGTGGTCGTATCTGTTGCGAACATGTTGATCTGGTCCTGGGGAGGCTGGATCTCGAGTCCGGCGAGGGAAGGCTCAGTACACGACTGCAAGCCTGCAGCAAGTACTGCTGCGGTACAAAGTAAACGGGAAAACAGGGCAGATTGTCGCCAAATGCCCGGGATGTACCCGGCGTGGCCCTTGTGCTTCATTTCAATTCATTAAGGCCGGCTCCCCCAAAACCACCTCATCATAGAAGGTATCGTATGCGTCAACATATTCTTCCTTTGACTTATATTCCAACGTAGGTTTGCCGGTAGATTTTACATAGGATGCTACTTCCGCATCCACTTTTGGGCTGCCGTAAATCACAGCGTCGGAATGGTCAACGGCGGTTTTGATCAAATTGGTATAAGTGGGCGTGGCCAGGTGCTTCACATCTTTCTTTTCAATGCTCTCAATCAACACCTTATCAGCAACCTTCTTATCCAGTTTTTCTTTGAAGCCATCGTTGTAAACGGAGAATACGACTTTGGAATCAGCGAACAGGGGATCTTCGTTGAATGCTTTCTTAAGGAAGAGTGGGAGGAAGCTTGTCATCCAGCCGTGGCAGTGGATGATGTCCGGCGCCCAACCCAGTTTCTTCACGGTTTCCAATACGCCGCGACAGAAAAAGATGCTGCGCTCATCATTATCGGCATAGAACTTATTGTTCTGGTCAACGGTTACAAACTTGCGGTGGAAGTAATCTTCGTTGTCAATGAAGTACACCTGCATGCGGGCTGCCTGAATCGATGCCACCTTGATGATCAGGGGATGGTCGGAATCATTGATGATCAGGTTCATTCCGCTCAGGCGGATTACTTCATGCAACTGGTGTCTTCGCTCGTTGATGCACCCGAACCGTGGCATGAAAGTCCGGATGTCTTTATTTTTTTCCTGTATGCCCTGCGGGAGGTGCCGGGCGATACTGTTCATTTCAGTTTCTTTGAGATATGGATAAATTTCCTGGGATACGAATAGTACTTTGGTTTTTTCCATAAATAACGGATTTTTACTTTTCTCGTTTTCAGCCTAATGACTGTGGCGAAGCTAATTTGGGTACGCAAAGATACAAAGAACCGCGCAAATTTCAAATTAACCACTAGCTTTGCGGGTCCGCCTTCACTACTTAAAGTATTGGAATGCAAATAGATCAACATAAAATTGGCGCCGATCTTATTCATGAAGTCGCAACCCTGAAAAATTGGGTGTCGGAGGTTCGTTCCAAAGGCGCTTCACTTGGCTTCGTACCCACCATGGGCGCCCTTCACGAAGGTCATGTCAGCCTGGTGAGGCAAGCGTTGCAGGAAAATGACGAGGTTCTGGTGAGCATCTTCGTCAATCCCACCCAGTTCAACAATTCCAACGATCTGGCCACTTATCCGCGTACCCTTGAACAAGACCTTGCCATGCTCTCGGATGCCGGGTGCCGGTGCGTATTTTCTCCCTCGGTTGATGAAGTATATCCAGAGCCTGCACCCGATGAAAAGCGGGTATATGATCTGGGCGGATTGGACCTTTATATGGAAGGGGCTTTTCGACCCGGGCATTTTCAAGGTGTGGCTATGGTGTTGGAAAGATTCTTCAGGTGGATAAGTCCCGATCGTGCCTATTTCGGTAAGAAGGATTTCCAGCAGCTAAAGATCGTACAGCATCTGGTGTCGCAGCTGGAATTGCCTATTACCATTGTTCCGGTAGATACCATCAGGGATGCAGACGGACTGGCTAAAAGCTCCAGGAACAGACTCTTGTCCGATGAGCAAAGAAAAGATGCCGCTGTTCTCCCGGAAATTCTTCACGCATTGCCTGCTCGGGTGGCCGCCGAAAGTCCGGAGGAAATGAAGATGTATGTATCAGGGCAGTTGAAAGACGGCCCCGTTCGTTTGCAGTATTTTGAAATTGTGGATGCCGATACACTTCGGCCGGTATCCAGCTGGTCGCAGGCCAGGCACACGCAAGGGTGTCTAGCTGCATACCTGGGTGATATACGTTTGATCGATAACATTTCACTCACCTGATGTCCATGGATCTTTTCGGTGCAGCCGTGATTGCCTTGGCGGGTGTTGTCTGCGGATTCATCAATACCCTTGCCGGAAGCGGTTCGTTGTTGTCACTCCCGGTGCTGATGTACTTCGGAGGCATGGACATCCGGATGGCCAACGGAACCAACCGCATCGGGATCCTACTGCAAAGTGCCGTTAGTGCAGGCAGCTTCCACAAACAAAAAGTGCTGAACACGCGACAGGGCATCACCCTTGCCCTGCCGTCTCTTGCAGGTTCCATCCTGGGCGCGGTCTGGGCAGTAGACCTGAACAAAGAGGTACTGGAACGCGTGATAGGTGTTATATTCATTGTGATGTTGTTCGTGATCTTGCTGAAACCCGAACGCTGGTTGAAGGGGAAGGACGATGTGGTTTCGGCCAAACCGGGTTTCTGGCAAATGCTGACCATGTTCGCCATTGGTGTCTATGGCGGATTCATTCAGGCGGGTACCGGCATCTTTCTGCTGGCTGGCCTTGTGCTCAGCGCGGGGTATGACCTGGTTCGTGCCAACGCCATCAAGGTGCTGATCGTTTTCCTTTACACGCCGTTTGCGCTTTACGTGTTCATATACAATGGGCAGGTGGAGTTTGTCACCGGATTAACGCTTGCTGCCGGCAACATGGTGGGCGCCTGGATTGCCTCCAGGATGGCGGTTCAGAAGGGCAATAAGTTCATCCGGTGGATCCTCATTGCCGTGGTGGTTTTATCCGCAGGCAAGTTCCTGGGGCTTTACCAGTGGTAATTAGTTCCAGATTCCAATAAAGGTTCTTTTCCCCTTTTTGTTTTCCAGGGTAAATGTGAGGTATCCGGTAGGGATGTTGTTGAGTACCACTTCCACCGTGCCCTTTTTGAACCTGGGCTTTTCTTTGTAGAAATAATTCTTCTCTCTTTTGTCACGCACCCATATCCGGCTAATGCGTGGCTTGGGTACACCTTCGGCTCGGAGTAATGTTAATGTTTTCGAAGATGGGTCAAACGTCCAGTCAAAGCCCAGTGCATTATGACCTTTTTGTTGAACCGTACCATCGGCCAATTCATCCATTCGTGCCAGCAGAGAATCGGCAAGGCATGCATTGGGGATGCCATAACCTGTAAATGCATTTGGATAGAGGTAGTCATCGGAACTTTGACGGATTGCCGTGATGATTTCCGTATTGTTGCGTTTACCATGCGCCTGCATCAGGCATGCGGCCATACCCGCAATAATAGGCGTGGAGAAAGAAGTGCCACTGCCGTACGACACCCGGCCGTCCGTTTCCAGGAAGTATACCAGGTGTCCCATGGCAGCCACATCCGGTTTTACACGTCCATCTGCCGTTGGGCCTCTTCCGGAAAATGACACGTATTTGCCCAGTGAATCCACGGCACCAACCGTTAGTGCGGAGTCGGCATCTCCCGGGAAGCTGATTTTTCCCCAAGCCTGCCTGCCACTGTTTCCGGCCGGTACAACAACCAGCATGCCTTTGGATGCTGCATAGTCAGCGGCTTTTGTGATAATGGCGGTTTTGCCGTCAAGCTGCCGTTGGGTATAATCACCCTGAAGTGAGTCGAACAATGCGTAGCCCAGCGAGCTGGTGATGATGTCAGCACCCAGTGAATCTGCCCACTCAACAGCTTGTTTCCAATATTCTTCTTCCCTGTGGGTTTCCGAATGGGAATCTTCCGTGTGCGCCAGTAGAAAACTGGCATCGTAAGCGGTTCCGACAAGCAGACCCGGGTTGTGTGCAGCTAAGACGGAAAACGTATGTGCTCCGTGAGAGCCCGTGGCTTCGTATTTCAAAGGACGATTGAAAACAAAATCCCACGATGCCTTGATCCGTTTGCTTTTGAAAATATGGCTGTAGGCTCCGACCGTATCAATCCCGTTGAAACCATCATCGAAATCGGCAATCACAATTCCTTTGCCGGTAAACCCCCTGCTGTGCAAACATTCCATGTGCAGCATCTGGTTTTGCCAGGAGGAAAATCCGTATTCAGGGGTAACAGTGGTATCCTTTCCCCCGGCCAGCGCAACAAGCGTGTGTATGGCAAGGGTAAACAGGTTGAACGCAGCCATAATGCAATGTTAAGAATTTACGGACAATGTCACGTCTGACAGACGTTTCCATTTACAAATATGTTGCATCTTTGCGGCATGGCGGAAAACCTGATCATTAACCAGGCCGCAAGCCGCGGCGAAAAGTACAGGGACCTGCTCCCTCAGCTGAAAGCGCTGGTCAGCGGAGAACCCGACCTGATCGCCAATGTTGCCAATATTGTTGCAGCCATCAGGGAAACTTTCGGGTTTCTGTGGGTAGGCGTCTACTTCGTGAAGGGAGATCAATTGGTGTTAGGGCCATTCCAGGGGCCCATCGCTTGTACCCGCATCGCTTACGGCAAAGGCGTGTGTGGACGTTCCTGGTCTGAGAAAAAGGTTTTTGTGGTGGAGGATGTGGACCGGTTTCCGGGTCACATCGCCTGTAGCAGCAGCTCGCGTTCGGAGATCGTACTACCCGTGTTGGGAAAAGATGGTAACGTTGCCATGGTGCTGGATATAGACAGTGAGCACCTGGCAGATTTTTCGTCCGTGGATGAGCAGTTCCTCACACAAGTGACCGAACTGATCGAATCGATGATCTGATACGCTTGAAATCCATTCGCATATATATGCTGGGCGCTTTGGCCCTTGCAGGTTGTGCAAAAATCTCCTCGCCCCAGGGAGGTCCGAAAGATGTTGAGCCTCCCAAAGTTGTGAAGAGTTTCCCTCCGAACGGAAGCACACATTTCAATTCAGCCAGCGTGGTCATCCAGTTCGATGAGTTCGTTAAACTCGAAGGGTTGCAGCAGAAACTGATCGTTTCTCCGCCCATGGAACAGAAACCGGTGATCCGGGTGAAGAAGAAGTCCGTTTACATACGGTTCCAGGAAACACCCAAACCGGAGACTACCTACACCATCAATTTCGGTGATGCGATTCAGGACCTGACCGAGGGCAATGCGGAAAGCGCTTTTCAATATGTATTCTCTACAGGAGACGAACTGGACTCATTGCAAATGAGGGGACAAGTGACCGATGCATTTTCCGGCGAGCCTGTGGAAGGTTTCCTGGTGATGTTGTATGCCGGAAATGAAGACAGCCTGCCGCTGAAAGAAAAGCCGAGGTATTTCACCCGCACCGCCAAAGATGGCAGCTATACAATCACACACCTGAAGGCGGGCAGCTACAAGGTGTTCGCACTGGAAGACAAAAACAGCAACTATATTTTTGATCAGCCCTCGGAAAGAATCGGTTTCCTGGATGAACCCGTGACGTTGCCGGGAGATTCTTCCCGTCTCCTCAAAGTGTTTCCAAATCGTGAGGAGACCGTACGTCTCTTGGAAGCCAAAATGATCCGGTACGGTGAGCTTAGGCTCATGTTTAACCATTCACCGGGAGATGTGAAATGGAAATTGCTCGATGGAGAAACGGATACCTCCGGGTGGTTGGTTCAACCATCCCAGCTTGGAGATACCATGGATATATGGATGCCGGATGTGAAAGGAGAGATCCTGCGTTTGTCTGTACGGTTTGCCGGTGATACGGATACCATCACGACAAAAGTGATGTCGCCGTCCGATATAGGTCCCCAGGAACAATTCACCCCCTTGTACGTGAATGTCTATGCCGGCAGTCCGCTTAAGCCCGAACAGGCGCTTGTGGTGCGTTCCCAGTATCCGCTCAGGGATTGGAACGTCCAGGGCTTGCAGTTGTGGGAAGGTGATCAGCAAATGGATGTGGATTGGAAGGTTCATCAGGGTGTGTTCACTTCCATCTCTTGCGATCAGGCCTGGAAGGAAGATCAGGCATATAAACTGGTGATTCTTCCGGGAAGCTTCCATGATATTTTCGGATTCACCCAGGATAGCCTGGCATTTGAATTACCTGTGGCCAAAGCCGAGGAGTCAGGAACGGTCAGGATGGATTTGCAGATAGATGGCGATGCGCGGTGGTACATTGAACTAACCGACATGAAAGACAAAACGGTTGTCAGAAAGAGCGGCCATGGAAGCCAGGTGATCGGGTGGACCTATTTACCACCCATGGAATACAAAGCGCGTTTGATTGTAGATGCCAACGGAAACAGTCGGTGGGACAGTGGTTCTTATATGACCGAAGACGGCCAACCCGAAGAAGTTTATCATTACCCAGGCACACTAAAAGTGCGGGCCAACTGGGACATGGATATTCAGTGGAAGATCAGGAAATAACCCCGGAAGGATCCAGGCATAATTGCAGATCATCCGCGTCCTTCCCTACCGGAAACTGTTCGCGGTATTGCTCCAGTTCGTTGGCTGAGAGGGTAACGGTCGTCACGGATTCCTGATAAGCTTCGATGGCCGTCAGTTGTTTTCCATGCGGATCCAATGCAACCGAATCACCCGCATACTTCACATCATTTCCATCCGTACCCACCCTGTTCACACCTACTACGTACACCTGGTTTTCAATGGCGCGTGCCACCAACAGCGACTTCCAGGCGAAACTCCTCCGTTCGGGCCAGTTGGCCACATACAACAAGAGGTCATAAGCAGATGCGTCGTTTGAACAATTCAGGGAACGGTTCCGGCTCCAGACAGGAAAACGAAGATCATAGCAGATCAGCGGACAAATCTTCCATCCTTTCCACTCGGTGATCAGCCTGTTTTGTCCGGCCGCATAGTGTTCGTGTTCACCGGCCATGCGGAAAAGATGCCGCTTGTCGTAGGTATCATAGGTGCCATCGGGTCTCACCCAGAACAGGCGATTGTATACATGTTCGTTCATCCGCGTCATGATGCTGCCGGTCACCACGGCCTGTGTTTGCGCGGCCTGTTCCTGCATCCACCGGAGGTTATTTGCTTCTGCTTCTTCCGCCTGAAGGGTGTTCATGGAGAACCCAGTTGTGAACATCTCCGGTAGTATGATCACATCGGCTGCATTGCGCGATTGCGCGATCAGCTGCCCGAACTTTTCGCGGTTGGCTTCTGCCTGCTCCCAATGGAGGTTGGCCTGAATGAGGGTGATGGTCAGATCTTGCATAGTCTGGATGCTGCTTCCTGTAATGTTTGTTCTCCTTTGGCAAAACAAAACCGCAACATTTTGTGGTCTGCCTTGTTGTGGTAAAACACACTGATGGGGATGGATGCGATGCCGTGTTCCTTTGTGAGGCGAATGGCAAAATCGGTGTCCTTCTCATCCGTGATACGGCTGTAATCCAGCAACTGAAAATAAGTTCCTCCGGCCGGTGTCAGCTGAAAACGACTGCCGGTCAGTAAACCATTGAAGATATCTCTTTTTTTCTGAAAGAATGCCGGCAACTCAAGGTATTTCTCTTCCTGCTTCATGAACTCAGCATATGCCAGCTGAATGGGTGTGTTCACCGAGAAGACCACGAATTGGTGAATGCGACGGAACTCCTGCGACAAGGATGCCGGCGCAAGGCAATACCCCATCTTCCATCCGGTGGTATGGTAAATCTTACCGAAAGAACTGATTACAAAACTTCGTTTCGCCAGCTCCGGATAACGGGTTACACTTTGATGTTGTTCTCCCTCGAAAATGATGTGCTCGTATACTTCATCACTCAGTATGATGATATCGGTTCCGGCGGTGATCTTCTGCAATTCCTTCATGTCCGCCGCGGTCATGATCATGCCGGTGGGATTGTGCGGTGTGTTGATCATGATCATGCGTGTACGGCTGTTGATCAGTTTCCGTACCCGCGACCAATCGATTTTATACGTGGGAGGCTCCAGGCTCACATACACCGGCTTGCCGCCGTGCAACTCGATGCTGGGTACATAACAATCATAGGCCGGTTCAAATACGATCACTTCGTCTCCTTCGCGGATGGTGGCCGCAATGGCTGTGTAAATCGCCTGTGTGGCGCCTGCCGTCACCGTTACCTCAGTTTCGGGATCATAATTCGCCCCGTACAGTTTTTCGGTCTTACGGGCAATGGCTTCACGAAGTGCAAGCATGCCCGGCATCGGCGCATATTGGTTGTGCGGACCGTCGATATATTTTGCAACAAGTTTTCGTAAACCCTCATCGCAATTGAAGTCCGGAAACCCTTGTGATAAATTGATGGCTCCCTCTTCCTGCGCCATTTTCGACATGACCGCAAATATCGTGGTACCCACGTTGGGGAGCTTGCTTTTGATAGCTGTAAGTTCTGGCATTTGTGTTAGACTCTCTATGATACAAATGTATGACTTCCTGCGATTCCGTAGCATTTCCTTATGAGAAGTCGCTCGCATCGGATGAATGGGAAACTAAGGTGTTCGGAACATTGACCGAACCCGACTTTCATGTGATTCTCTTTTTTATACATTTGCCCGTAGAGTAGTTTTCAGCCCCACTTCGATTCTTTTCCCGGGGCGCTTCGAGTGCAATTTCAATTTTCCAAATGACACCCATGTTACGCCGGATTGGCATTCTAACCGCGTTGTTGTTGAGCTGTATTCCGGCAGCAAAGGCTACGCACGCCATGGGAGCAGATCTTACCTACAAATGTCTTGGGAACAATCAATATGAAGTAACCCTGAAATTCTACCGGGATTGCGGGGGCGCTTTCCCATTTTGTCTGGGTACTACCTCATCCACCAATTGCAACGGTGGAATTTGTACCACCACTTTTGAATGTACCGGCGGGTGGCAGAATCCGGTCATCACATACGAATCCGCCTCCTGCGGATTGAATGGCAACTTCGAGGTTTTTGCCGTTCCGGACAACGGAGAACGTACCGAGGTAACCCCCATCTGTGCCAATGCGAAAAGCACTTGCAGCGACCCCAACAGTACCAATCCCGGCGCGGAAGAATGGTTGTACAGAGGCACCGTAACCCTTCCCGGCAATTGCCCCGACTGGAAGTTCAGCTTCGAAGTGGGCAACCGGAACGGACTCATCTCTACCATTGCCACACCTGATCAGGTGATGATCCATGTGGATGCCGAACTTGATAACACCATCCCCGGCTGTGACAGTTCTCCCGAATTCTCCAATGTACCCGTGCCCTGGATTTGCGTTGGCCAGCTATACTGTTTCAACCACGGCGCCCTCGATGCCGACGGAGACTCCCTGGTCTATTCCCTGGTCACCCCGAAAACCGGAGCCAATACAACGGTTACATTTAACCCGGGCTACAGCGCCACCAACCCTTTGAAATCTACACCCCCGCTCACCCTCGATACAAAAACGGGAGACCTGTGCATGACGCCGCAGATGCGTGAGGTGGCTGTGATTGCGGTGAAAGTGGATGAATACCGTAATGGGGCTTGGATCGGTAGCGTAACACGAGACATGCAGCTGGTGGTGATCGATTGCAGCAACAACCTGCCAACAGCCAGCGGTGTGGATGGAAGCAATGTGTTTGAGGTGACCGTTTGTGCCAATGAAAACCTGTGCTTCGATATCTTTTCGGATGACCTTGATGCAGGACAGGTTGTGACCATGGGCTGGAACCAGGGCATCCCGGCAGGTACGTTTACATACTCCGGCACCCCGCACCCGACCGCCACGTTTTGCTGGACCCCCACGTCTGCCGACATCCGTACACTGCCCTATATCTTTACCGTAGATGTAACGGATGACAATTGTCCGTACTCAGGCAGCCAAACATTTTCCTATACCATCTATGTGGAAGGCCCATGCCCGCCCAGCATCTCATTGGAAGCTGATCCTGATGCGGTTTGCGCCGGCGACTGCAGCGATATCACAGCAACGGTTGCGAATGGCGCAGCTCCGCTTACCGTAACCTGGGACAACGGCCTGCCGAACGGAACCGGCCCCCATCATGTTTGTCCGGCATCAACCACTACCTATCACGCTACGGTAACCGACGCGGTGGGAGAGTTTGATACGGCATCGATCACTGTTACGGTGCACCAGCTGCCGGTGATCACACATACCGTTACCGATCCCAATTGCAATGGCGGATGTGACGGTTCGGTTTCCCTGAACGTGTCCGGAGACCCAACCTTTGTGTACAATTGGGACAGCGGTTGTACGTCGGATGCCTGCACCGGATTGTGTGCGGGAACCTACCAGGTGACGGTCACCGATGGAAACGGTTGTGTGGCCACGGACAACGTGACGTTGACAGACCCGCCTTCCATGGTGTTATCCACCACCCAAACGGATGCCATGTGCAACAGTGTTTGCAACGGAACGGCTACCGTGGACGCAACAGGCGGAAGTGCACCTTACACCTATACATGGAGCAATGGACTGACGGATCAGACGGCAAGCGGATTGTGTGCGAATACCTACACGGTTACGGTCACAGACCAGAATGGATGTTCCGATACCATTTCCGCCACGATCACGGTGCCCAACGCCATTCTCATTACCGAGACCCATACCGATATTACCTGCAACGGATTGTGCGATGGTACCATTTCCATCACTGCGTCCGGAGGCACGCCACCCCTGATGCTGTTGTGGAGCAATGGGGCCACATCCGAAAACCTGGCCGACCTTTGCCGGGGAACCTACACCCTGGAAGTCACGGATGCATTTGGGTGCACCGATGCCATCGGTGTGACCATCGCAGAACCCGGGCCCGTGACATTAAGCGAAACCCATACGGATATCCTGTGTTTCGGCGGTTCCGATGGTACCGGTACCGTTTCCGTTACCGGAGGCACGCCTCCTTATGCGTTCATCTGGGATGATGGCGGAACATCATCCACATCCACGGGATTGGCGATCGGCAGCCATTGTGTGACCGTTTCCGATCTGAATGCCTGCACGGCCAATCTCTGCCTGACCATTGCAGAGCCTACGGAGATTCAGCTTACCACATCCACCACACTGGCCGTGTGCGGCGAGTGCAACGGTGATGCCACCGTTACCGCTACCGGTGGTACTCCCGGTTATACCTATGTGTGGGATGCTGCTGCAGGTGATCAAACCACAGCCACCGCATCCGGTTTGTGTGCCGGGAATTATAACGTGACGGTAAATGATATGAACGGGTGTACAACCCAGATACAGGTGAATGTGAGCAATGCAGGTGCGCCAGTAGCGACCATTACCGGCACAACACCGGTGGGTTGCTTCGGACTTTGCAACGGTACGGCTACGGTGTCTGCCACCGGCGGTACACCTCCCTACCTGTTTTTATGGAATGATGCATCCGGTCAGACCACCGCAACCGCCACGGGTTTGTGTGCCGGACAGTATTCGGTTTGCATCACCGATGGCCAGGGATGTATTGTGTGTGTGGATACCCTGATAGACGAGCCTTCTCAAGTAGAGCTGACCTACAGCCAAACCAACGAAAGCTGCGGCAATGGAAACGGGAGCATCTCGGTGACCGCTTCAGGTGGCCAGGGTGGATATACATACGTTTGGGATGCGAAAGCAGGCAATCAAACAACGGCTTCCATCAGCGGACTTTCGCAAGGAACCTATTGTGTTACGGTGGCTGATAACGGTGGATGCTCACGCGACACATGTGTGGTGATCCTGAATGAAGATGCCCCGGTTGCATCCTTCACCTTCACTTCCGTGTGCCAGGGTGAAACAGCTGCGTTCTCTTACCAGTCTTCGGGTAACATCGCCGCCTGTTCGTGGGATTTCGGAGACGGACGCACTTCCACTGTTTGCGGGGATGTGGCGCATGATTTTGATACAGCAGGTTCATTTGTTGTGACCCATTGTGTTACGGATCCCGTGGGATGTCAGACTTGCATGACCGATACGATCGTGATTTATCCGCTTCCCGTTGTTTGTTTCGGCGACAGCGCGGCAGATTGTGTCCCGTTTGACGTGACCTTCATGAACTGCTCAGACAACGGTACCTATTATTGGGATTTCGGCGCGGCCGGAACATCAGTATTGGCTAACCCGACGGTTACATTTTCCGATCCGGGTTGTTATGATGTACAACTGCAAGTGACATCACCCCAACAGTGCACATCATCGGTGATTCAGCCCTGTTTTATTGAAGGATACCCGGTACCGGTAGCCGATTTTATAGCCAATCCCAATGAAGTAAGCGTGCTTAACCCGGTGATTACTTTCACTGACAAATCTTCGGACGGCATTCACTGGATCTGGAATTTCGGTGACAGCACCCTGCTCGACAGCACCCAGCATCCCACCCATATATACAGCGACACGGGATGCTACGTGGTGAACCTGTGGATGGAAAACCAATATGGTTGTGAAGATGTGACCAGCGGTGAGGTATGCGTCATAGAAGTGCCTACCCTGTATGTGCCCAATGCCTTCACGCCTAACGGCATTGAGCCGAACGAGATCTTCATGGCCAAGGGAAATGCCATTGCCACTTTTGAAATGTACATATTTGACCGCTGGGGCAACCTGATCTTCGAATCAAACGACATCTACCGGGGTTGGAACGGGAAGGTACAGGGAAGTGATACACCGGCCCAGGAAGATGTATATGTATGGCTGATCCTTGCCAGGGATATCTATGGCAAAGAGCATAAGATGCGGGGGCATGTAACGTTAATCCGCTAGTGCAGCCCGTTCCCGGATGGTAATGGCATACGGCCTGTCTTCCAGGTGGCTGTTCACCCACGAGATGAAATCAAAGCCTTCAAACAAAGCTTTCTCGTAGGAATCATCCTTTACCGTTGGCATTTCTTTCAGGAAATACTGGCAGGCTTCTTTGCATTGTTCTTTGTTGCCCCCGGTTTTGGCCAAGCGGCGGATGAAATCGAGGATAAAGAGCTCCAGGCGATACGTCCGTGTTTTGGTGTATGCATGGCGGAATGCCTGTTTAACCTCACTTTCCAGGGTGGAATATTGCTGGCTGTCGAACAGAATCATCAGTTTGAGCAGGCGGTAACGGAAGTCGAGTTGCGGGCTGGAATTCTCTATTTTATGTTCTTCAAGTGCCGATCGGATCCATTCGAGTGCTTTTTCAAACTGCCCGGCACCGAAGTGGATGAATGCGATGTTGAACATGTTCACCAGTACCAGGGAATGGTTCACAAGGTCACTGTATTCCTTGATGCCTTCTTCAAAGGTGTGTACAATCTCTGCCGCCTTGTCAAACTCACCCCGCATGATGTACCATTTCAGCTCCACGTTGTGGCTTCCGGCAAAAATGCGGCCTTTGTTGATGCGGGTATCCGTATCTGGAATGACTTCGGTGATGGCGCGCAGCTTGTTCAGGTACATGAAGAAATCATCTTTCCTGTTCAGCCTGCTGGAAACGGCCAGCACATGATTAATGGCAAGTATATACTGAGAAGGATTTTCCCGAACATAACCCGGGTTTTCTTCACAGTGTTGAACCAGTTGCTGTGTAAACTCAAACGACTGCGCCCAGTCGCCCATAATATAATGGTAGAAACCCTGGATCTGGAGGTAATAAAGCTTAGCGGTAAACGTCTGCAGTTGGTTCTCATCGGTCGGCACCTCATCCATCAAAGGCTTGAGTTTTTTGCTGCCGGCATCTTTGCCGAGGATTCCATACTGTTTGTAATATCCGTATAGCTTAAGGGATGCATTCTGTAGTTGATTCACCTGTTGCTGGTGGTTTTGAACCATCCTTTCTTCGCGGATGATGTCATCCAGCTTCCTGAATGTAAGTTCTGATCCAAGCAGGTTCTTTTCCCATTTAAGGGCTTCCAGCAATACGGAAAATTCATCAAACCGGTAGGCCATCTTTTTCACCTGGCGCACCAGTTTGTGGCATTGGTCGTAGAGGGCTTTGTTGTGCAGGATCTGTATCCGGGTGATCATATTATACAGGCGGATGTTCACCCTGCTCTTGGAGTAGAAATTCTCCAGGCTCTCCAGGATCATCTGGTAGAGATAGTTCTTCAGCAGCGGTAGCTGACGGATGTAGCGCTCTTTCCGGAGGATCTTTTCTTCGTCATACTTTTTCTGCTTGTCAATCGCATCAAAAAGTCTGACATAATTGTTTTCGCCCTTCAATGTATGTCGTGAGACGTACTTTTTGAAGTAGCCCTTTTCATTCCTGCTCAAAGATTTGATCAGGAAGAACAGATCAGGAGATGGTTTTTTTGCCATAAACTACAAATGACTGCCCGGTGCATCTGTACCGCACTAAAATAGCAAAATAAAGATGAGAAATCAAACGGAAGTCAGGCTTCAAGCGGGTTTTCGAGAATTTGTTTTCGGATTTCCTAGGGAATCGGGGAGTATTTTGTACTGGCTTAAGGTATCATGGGTAATTTGAAATAATTGGTTATTCAATGACTCTATGTCCTCGGATGTGCGTCCGTATGTTTCTATGGGTGGATGAATCACAATGCGATTGATGCCGGGTCCGCCACCTTTCCATCGGTTATCACCTTCGGGAAACAGATGCCAATGGTCCAGGTAGGTGATGGGAAGCACGGGAAGTTGTAATTCTATGGCCATGCGGGCGGCGCCGTTCTTGAACCGCCTGAGGTTAGGTGCGTTGTGCGGTATGGTTCCTTCCGGGAAAAGAAATACGCTGATGCCTTTTTTCAGATCTGCAATGGCACGGTTGTATGCTTCCTGGGCGCTTCTGCGGCTTGAACGATCAAGCAGGATATTGGTTTTGGAGAACAGGATGCGGAAGAAAGGGATTTTGCCCAGTTCCTGTTTCCCGATGAAATGATAGTAGATGGGTAGGAAGGCATAGGTGAGGATAACGTCCAGGTAGGAAGTGTGATTGGAGATAATGACATAGGTACGGGATTTGTCAAAGGGAGACTCCTGGATCTTCCGGATGAATATACCGCTAAGCAGGGCTGTGGTGTAGGAGATGACCCTTTTGAGGGTGAAGGCGTGGGTGAACCATTTCTCCCGGGTCAGGAAAAGCGCGAAGAGGGGATATCCAAGCAGGAAAAGAATCGCGAACACCAGGATGACCCAGATCCGCCATAACAGCCTGAAGGGTTTCAGCAAATACTGCATGGTCAAAGATAGTGCTTCGCAATGGAAACGGAAGTGCAATAAAAAAAGGGCCGTCCAAACGGACAGCCCTTTTTTCTATCACAAGATGTCAACTGATTTTCTAAACTTGGTTATTTATCCTACCTACAATATCTGTGATAGAGGCGCTCGGTAAATAACTTAGTTCTTATCCCAGAACAGTTTGGTGGTGAGTTCGTCTCCACCGATGGCACTGGCAGCAGAAGTATAGCTTGCTGTGTTCAGTGTTTGTTCATTGGCTGGGTAAGTATAGCGTTTCGGAATATCAGCAGTGGTCAGACCTGTAGGAGGATTGAATGCAGGTGCATCCAGTCTTCTCCAGGTAGTCCAGCCAAGGAATCCGCGGTTGTAGAAGGCCAACCAGGCCTGTGTACCGATTTTTTCAAGGTTGGTACCAGGCGCAGAAGAAAATGCTACATCCGTTTGAGCCTGGTAAGTAGAGTCTTCTTTAATTGTACCACCCCAATACAGGATAGATGAGGTAATACCACTTTTATAGTAATCTTCTACTGTACCGCCTACGCTATAACCACGCTCTGCAGCTTCTGCCAGGTAAAATTGAACTTCTGTATAATCCAACAAAAGCATTTCCAGGGTCGGATTTTTAACAATTGTGGTATCATCAATGTGGGTATATGAACCATAACTGTTAGAAGCTCCATAGATACCACCTTTGTAAATGGGACCCAATGAATCAGAAAGATTATCCATGAAATAATCATTCCTTCTGGGATCATTAAGGTTGTTCATTAAATCAACCAAGGTATTGGCGGGAATAAAATCCTTACGTCCGGAAAGCTCCAAGTCTACATAAAGTGGATTTGTGTTGGGAGACGATGCAAAGTATTGCAATGCTGCATTGTCACCTGCACCTGAAATAACCCCGGCGCCATATGCACTTTCTACGGTGTTTTTTGCCAAAGTTGCATCAGCATCTGCAAGAGCGATTCCAAGTTTCAGTTTCAATGAATTGGCGAATGTTTTCCATTTAGCAACATCTCCATTGTAAATCATATCGGAACCATTAGCAAAACTGCTACCACCTGTATTTAAGGCGCTGTTTGCTGCATCCAGACGAGAAATTAGATCAACATAAATGGCTGCAGCATCGTCATACTTTGGCAGTACGTTTCCAATATTCAAAGCTTGGCTATAAGGAATATTACCAAAAAGATCAACCAAATGCTGATATGCGTATACATTCAGGATTTCGATGATAGCAAGGCGATTGCTTTTAGCCACTTCTTCTGAAGTTGTAAGGGTTGTTTCCTCACCTATCACTTTGGCAGCTTGTTGAAAGTTTCCCAGTACATCACGGTACCATGTTCTCCAGGCATAATCCGGGATGGAACGGGTGGTGATGTTGTAGTTGGATTCATCCGTATAGGTGGTTTCTGTCCAGTACTGGGCAAACAGGCGGAATACGTTCCGGTTCACATTTGTGCTGGTTTCCTGGTCGCACATGTTGCGCAGTGCGTTGCTGAAAAGGGTGTTACCTGTAACCTCTTCAGGATGCTTGGTGTCCTTGTTGAACTCCTCCAGTTTGGTACATGACAGGGCGGTCATCCCGATCAGTCCTACTGCAATATATTTTGTGATTTTCATGACGTTTCTTTTTTTCTGTGGTTTCACCATTAGAACTGAAGGTTTACGTTGAAGCCGAAGTTCCGGGTGGTAGGCATTACACCGGATTGCCATCCCTGGATGTTACCGGAAGTAACACCTGATTCAGGATCTGCATAAGGCAGGTTCTTGTGGATGATCCACAGGTTGTTGCCTACAACACTGAAGCTTGCACCGCTGAAGAACTTGTCTTTCAGTTTGGCTGAAGGGATGGTGTAGGTTACTGACAGTTCACGCAGTTTCACATAACCTGCATCGTAAACGAACTCTTTGTCAGGGTATGCAGCATACCCGAAGAGACTGAAGTTCTTTCCGTCTGCGCGTGTGGTATTTGGGTTGCCGTTTGCATCCACACCGTCGAAGATCAAACCACCATTGTTGGAAGCGGATTCACGAACGGGTACACCCAGTTCATTGTTTCCAACAGTGTTGTCATACAGACCGGTTGCCAGACCGTAATACTGGTCGAGGGAGAATACATCTCCACCTTTTTGCCAGTCGATCAGGGCGCTGAAGCGGAAGTTTTTGTAAGTAACGGCGTTGGTGATACCGGCATTCCAGTCGGGGTTTACATCCCCAAGCACCACGTTGGCAGCGCTTGTTGAAGCGTATTTACCGTTGGATTTAACAACCGGATCAAGACCGCTGATGCTTACTGGATCTCCGTTCACGTCAACGAAATCTTTTCCTTGCAGTGTACCAATGGGCTCACCCTTGGTAGCATTCAGTGAAATACCTCCTTGCCATGAGGCCAGTACTAGGTTGGTAACTTCGTTGCCAAACTCATCCTTGAACAGGTCGATTACCTTATTACGGTTACGGGCCCAGTTCAGGGTTACATCCCATTTCACCTTATCATTTTTGTAAGGAGTACCGTTGATGTTCAATTCGATACCGGAGTTTTGCACTTTACCGGCATTTACGAATTTGCTGGAGTAACCTGTAGCATTGGAAACAGCAACAGCAAAGATCTGGTCAATGGTGTTTGTGTTGTAGTATGCAACGTCAAATCCGAGACGGCTTTTCAGGAAGATCATTTCCAAACCGGTTTCAAGACTCTTTGATCTTTCCGGGCGAAGGTCTTCTGTTTTCTTCACGTTGGTTCTAGAGAAGAGGGTGGTGCTTCCGAAAGGAGCTGGCTTGTCATATGTGTCGTACAAGCTGGCGAAAGGAGCATCGTTACCTACTTCAGCGTAGTTTACACGCACTTTTCCAAATTCAAGCCAATCTTTCTTCAGTTTTTCAGAGAAGATAAAGCTACCTGCAACTGAAGGATAGAAGATGCTATTGCTACCTGACTTCAATGTAGAGAAGTAATCCTGTCTTGCGGTTACATCAAGGAACAGGAAGCGTTTGAAACCCAAAGATGCACTTCCAAAGTAACCGTCGGTACCTATGATAGAGGCGGTTTCCAAAGGAGCCAATGCTGTGGATTTGGTGTTCAGAAGAGAATAGGTACCTGGTACCGCCAATCCTCCGTTTGTAGCGGAGAATACAGAGTTGTTTCTGGTTCTGCGATAGTTAGTACCCAAAGTTGCATTCAGGTTCAGGTTCTCAGACAGATCTTTGTTGTAGGTAAAAAAGATGTCCATGTTGCTTTCGAGGAAGGTATGGTCGAAGCGGGAGTAACCAGAACTTTGAACCGAACGGTCGATACCAAAATTCAGCGGAAGACTACCAACCGCCATGCGCTCTTCCTGCAGTTCACTGTAGGTATCAGCTGAGAAGCGGGCAGAGAGACGCAGTGCTTCACTCAGTTGGTAGTTGATATTCAGTGTACCATAGAAACGATCGCGTACGTCTGTTTCATAGTTTTCGTAACGCTCAAAATAAAAGTTGTTCCAGTACAAGGGAATTGGATCGTCAGGACTGGATGGGTTCCAGGTTACGTTGCGACCGGTCAGATCATACATGTCTTTCAATTCCTGTACGTCT
Source organism: Flavobacteriales bacterium (assembly GCA_020635855.1). Taxonomy (NCBI): domain Bacteria; kingdom Pseudomonadati; phylum Bacteroidota; class Flavobacteriia; order Flavobacteriales; species Flavobacteriales bacterium. Next base: position 843,241 of record JACJYZ010000004.1, read on the forward strand.
ACGTTGAGGGCCCACCACTGACGGAAGCTTGACAACATGTTCGCGTTGTACCCGGTGATGTTACGACCTTTACCTTTTGTTTTTACGTAGTTACCTACTGCGCCAACAGAAAGTTTATCGGTCAGGTTGCTGGTACCGTTGAAACCGAAGTTATCACGTTCCAGACGTGCATTCGGCATGATACCTTTCTGCGTGAATTTCTGATAAGAAACACGGAAAGAACCTTTGTCGTTTGCGTTTGAAACAGCAATATTGTTAGAAGTGGTTACTGCGGTTTCGAAGAAAGTAATGGGACCGTTTTCGGCGTTCACCCAAGGAGTAGCTTGTTTGTACTTGGGTGATTCCGGATCGAAAGAGTTCCATTGATACACCATGAGGTTCGGATCAAAGGCCGGACCATAAGAAGCATCTTCTGTAAAAGTGGAAACGAGGTCGTCGTTACCGTCACCATCGATGTCGGCCAGGTAGAAATAACCGGTCGGGTCATCGTAGTAAGGACCGTAACCTTCACCGTATTGATCCTGGTAGGTAGGGAAGGTTTTTTTATCAACGAAACCGAGGGTTACGTTTGAGTTGAAATCAACCCCGTAACGCTGACGGCCACCGGCCACTTTTTTACCTTTTTTGGTGGTGATGATCACAACACCGTTCGCAGCACGTGAACCGTAGAGTGCGGTTGCAGCTGCACCTTTCAGCACGTTGATGGACTCAATGTCATTAGGGTTGATATCGGCTACAGCATTACCGTAGTCATAACCACCCTGGCCTTCAGCTTGCGTGCGCAGACCGGGGCCATATTTGTCCTGGTTGGTGTTGGAGTTGTTCACCGGCATACCATCCACAATGAACAGGGCCTGGTTGTTACCAGTAATGGAAGAACTACCGCGGATGATCACGTTTGTGGAACCACCGAAGTTGTTGTTGGTTTTCACCTGAACCCCTGCTACTTTACCTGACAGTTGGTTCACGAAGTTTCCACTCTTGGTGTCAGTCACGGCATCACCTGTTACCTGTTGACTGGCATAACCGAGAGATTTCTTCTCACGGCTGATGCCCAGTGCAGTCACAACGACCTCATCCAGGTTCATCACATCTTCGTCCATTTTAATGTCGAAAGATGTTTTGTCTCCAACTTGAAGTTCCTGGGACTTCATGCCGATAAAGGAGACAACAAGGGTATTGCTTCCGGCAGGTACCCGGAGTTTAAATTTACCGTCGATATCGGTAACGGTTCCCACCATGGTGCCTTTGACCACCACGGCGGCGCCGATCACCGGTTCGTTGTCGGCAGAGTTAATGATACTTCCCGAGATCTCTTTGTCTTGCTGCCCGGAAGCATCCTGCCCAAATACTTGTGCCCATAGGCCCAAGCATAGGGTGCCAAAAATGAAAAGCTTCTTCATGCGTAACGTATTTAGGGTTTTGGTTAATTACAAAGCCTTGAGTTCAATGCGCCTTAAACGAAATCACAATGTTCACAAAATACCAACTGACGGACACGTACCTAACCGACGCCTTTCAGATGCCAAAAGGGGCCGGGATTATTTTCGCCAACCTGCACAGCCAAACACGCCTTGACGGCTACGCAGACGAGCGATTCGTCAAATTATCTTACTGGGAAGGATAAATAACCGGGGCCAAGATAAAAAAGAATGGGCGGTACTGGCAAATTTTTGTCAAAAAAAATTAGGATCACAAGATTTATTACAAATGATGAGAACCTAAAAAAACACAAACCCCGATGTCGATGTCGACATCGGGGTTTGTAGGAATGTTTTGGGCGGGCGTGATTAACGCAGGATGAAAGAAGTGGTACCGGCTTTGAATCCGTCAAGATAAAACTCCGCTACATATGTACCGGGATCGTATGTTTCTTTTGAAGGATCTTCCCAATCCACACAATAGTTCTGTCGATCATTTCGGTAGTCAATGTCTTTCTGAACCGTAAACAATTTTTCCTTTCCGCTTTCCGCATCGACGAAGCTTCCGGAGCCAAGTTCCTTGTTGCCCAATACTTCTCCGGCCGGACCGGAAATGCGCAGGTACAACACTTTGTTCCCCGGTTCAACCACTTTGTTCTCCATCACATCGAAACAGATGCTGAATTTTTCAACTTTCTTGGCAAGGGCGGTTTCCTTGAAGGCTTTGCCCTTCATCTTCAAACCTGTTATCGTGGCGTATTCAACCGGTATCTTGGAAGCGATTGTGACCTTCTCGCTCAGCACTTCTTTTTCTTCCTCCAGGTTGCCGACGGCCACTGAAAGGTCCAGGTTCTTGCTTTTCAGTTCACGGTTTTCCAGCAACAACCGGTCGATCTCTTCCTCAAATTTCTCACGTTTTCTTTTGATGCGACGAAGTTCGTGGCGGAGTTGATCAATCGTTTCTTTGTCCTGGTTTCCTTCCGCCAGCATTTTCTCGATTTTCACCCGTGTGGTGTCCAGTTCGAGTTTTGCAGCGGCAAGCATCTTATCCAGTTTCTCACTTTGACCTTTATATTGATCAAGGTCTTCCATGGTTTGGTCCAGTTCGGTACGGAGTTCATTGCCGTAAGTCGAAAGGCTGTCGACCTGGTTGTCGTACTTGACAACCGTATAGCCGCCACCTGCCAGCAGCAGGACGTTCAGAATTGCGGAAATGATCAACAGGATAAGGAGAACTCTTTTTCCCGATTTCTTTTCTTCTTTTTTTCCTTCCGGTTTTCCAGCGGTACCTACCGGAGGTGTGCCGGTGCTTCCGGGAGGAGGAGGTGTCTTGCCCGGGGGGACATTTCCTTTGGGGGGAACATTCAACTGCGGAGACGTTGTGGTTTTTTGCAAAGGGATAGCCGGTTTGGCCGGTTCCTTTTTCTGAAGCGGTGCACTCCGGTCGATCTTGGGAGGCTCTGAAGCGCCCATCGGTTTGGGTGGAACGATCGGTTTGGGTGGCACCGATGATGGTTTAGGTAGATTGCTTGGGTTGGGTTTTGGCGGTTCCGATGAAGCCGTGGGCATCGTGCGCCTGGGCGGAGGCGGAGGCGGTGCCGGTCGTTTGGGTGGCATACCGGAGCCGATGCCATGTGATGTCGGCGGGATTCCCGATCCCTGCGGGTTGTTCGGAGGCGTATTGCTTGTTGTCATGATGTTGTAAATCTAAGACGCACTTTCTACAATGCAAATTTTTAATCCCAATTCTTCCAGCTGTTCGTGTGAAATGGTGGAAGGTGTATCAATCATCACATCCCTGCCTGCATTGTTTTTTGGGAATGCAATATAGTCTCTGATGGTTTCGCTACCTCCGAAAAGCGATACCCAACGGTCGAGGCCGAATGCAATCCCGCCATGAGGAGGGGTGCCGTATTCAAAGGCTTCCATTAGGAAGCCGAATTGTTTCCTGGCTTCTTCGTCCGTGAATCCCAGGGTGCGGAACATTTTTTCCTGGAGTGAACGGTCGTGGATACGGATGGAGCCTCCGCCGATCTCCACGCCATTGATCACAAGGTCATAGGCGTTGGCTTTTACTTTGCCGGGCGCCGTATCCAGCAGGGCCACATCTTCGGGTTTGGGTGAAGTGAACGGATGGTGCATGGCGAAGTAACGTTCGCTTTCTTCGTTCCACTCCAGCAGTGGGAAGTCCACCACCCACAAGGGGGCATATACATTTTTGTTGCGGAGCCCCAGTCGCTTGCCCATTTCAAGGCGGAGTTCATTCAATGCCGAACGGGTTTTGCCTGCGTCGCCGACAAGTATCAGCACCAGGTCACCTTCTTTGGCGCCGCATTGTGTGGCGCATTCCTGAAGGATGTCTGCACTGTAAAATTTATCGACGGATGATTTCAAGGTACCGTCTTCACCATACTTAATATATACCAGACCTTTTGCGCCGATCTGTGGGCGCTTTACAAAGTCCGTCAGTTCATCCAGTTCCTTCCGGGTATAGTTGCCGCATCCTGGCGCGGCAATGCCCACCACCAGTTCGGCGCTGTCGAATACCTGGAAGCCTTTGCCCTGCATGGTGGTATTCAATTCAACGAACTCCATCCCGAAACGGATGTCGGGTTTGTCGCTGCCGTAACGCCGGATGGCCTCATCATAGGACATGCGCGGGAATGCATCCAGGGTAACGCCTTTCACCTTTTGAAAAAGATGGCGGGTCAATCCTTCGAATGTATCAAGGATGTCGTCCTGGGTTACGAAAGACATTTCGCAGTCGAGCTGGGTGAATTCGGGCTGACGGTCGGCGCGAAGGTCTTCATCCCTGAAGCATTTCACGATCTGGTAATACCGGTCAAAGCCCGATACCATCAGGAGTTGTTTGAATGTTTGAGGCGATTGCGGCAGCGCATAGAATTCGCCCTGGTGGATGCGGGATGGCACCACGAAGTCACGGGCGCCTTCCGGGGTGGATTTGATCAGCACCGGGGTTTCCACGTCAATGAAGCGTTGCTCATCCAGGTACCGGCGGATCTCGCTTGCCACCCTGTGCCGCAATTCGAGGCTTTGACGAACCGGTTTTCTCCGCAGGTCAAGGTACCTGTATTTCATGCGGAGTTCTTCGCCACCGTCTGTTTCGTCTTCAATGGTGAATGGGGGCAATTTCGATTTGTTCAATACCTCCAGCGCGCTGACCAGTATTTCAATATCACCCGTGGGTATGTTCGGATTCTTGTTGCTGCGTTCGGCAACCTTGCCGGTGATCTTCAATACATCTTCCCGTCCGAGTTTGCGGGCGTGCTCACACAGCGCCTTGTCGGTTTCCATGTTAAACACCAGCTGGGTGATGCCATACCGGTCGCGCAGGTCCACGAATGTCATGCCCCCCAGTTCGCGTGCACGTTGCATCCAGCCGCACAAGGTCACTTCGGTGCCCTGATGTTCGGCTCTTAATTCTCCGCAGGTATGGGTTCTTAGCATGGGTATTTTTTTGGCCTCCGAAGGTAGAAAAAAAATCAACGTCAAACAGACGAAATGCTTTTACAGCGCGGGTATTTGTTACCTTCGGGACACAAACACACCCAACATGCTCGAGCCGTTTTCAGACGAACATTATATGCGGGAGGCGCTGCGGGAAGCCGAAAAGGCTTTTGACAAGGAAGAAGTGCCAGTGGGGGCGGTGATCGTAGCGCAGAACCGCATCATTGCCCGCGCCCATAATCTCACAGAGCAGCTCAACGATGTGACTGCCCATGCCGAGATGCAGGCGTTCACTGCCGCTGCAGACTTTATCGGAGGGAAGTACCTGAAAGATTGCACGCTTTATGTGACCCTTGAACCTTGTGTGATGTGTGCAGGTGCTTCATTCTGGACACAGATCCCGCGCATCGTGTATGGCGCTGCTGATCCCAAGCGCGGGTTCCAGCAGCTGTCGCAACGGGTCATTCATCCGAAAACCGAGATCAAAGGAGGGGTACTGTCCGCCGAATGTGCCGAGTTACTGATCCGGTTTTTCGAACGAAAGCGCTAGGCTACACCCTTATTTTTTCTCCTGGCTTTTTTCCACCCTTTTGAGTTCGTACAGGTCGGTGCGCCGGTCTTTCATGTTGGTTACGCTACCGTATTGCTGCAGGTGTTTGAGCAGGTCGAGGTCCACATCTGCGATCAGTGTCATTTCCGTGTTCGGTGTTGCCAGTGCCCGTACTCCGTCTGCGGGGAATGCGAAGTCGGAAGGGGTGAATACGCCTGATTCGGCATATTGGATGTCCATGTTGTTCACACGTGGCAGGTTGCCCACGCTGCCAGCGATGGCCACGTAGCACTCGTTTTCAATGGCGCGGGCGGAAGCACAACTTTTCACCCGGGTATACCCGTTCTGGGTGTCGGTGAGAAAGGGAACGAACAGGATCTTCATACCTTCCTGGGCCAGGATGCGGGGCAGTTCCGGGAACTCCACATCGTAGCAAATGAGGATGCCGATCTTCCCGCAATCGGTATCCATCACACGCAAGGTATCACCTCCCTGCATGCCCCAGTAGTTGATTTCGTTCGGGGTGATATGCAGCTTCTGATACTTCTCGTAGGTTCCGTCCCGCCGGCACAGGAAGCCCACGTTGTAGAGTTTCCTGTTTACCAGTTCCGGCATGCTTCCGGTGATGATGTTCACATTGTATGAGATGGCGAATTCCTGGAATTTGTTCCTGATCGGCTCGGTGTAGCCGGCGAGTTTCCGGATGGCTTCCGGCTCGGGCAGGTGGTTGAACTCGGCCATCAGCGGCGCGTTGAACAGTTCGGGGAAGAGTGCGAAATCGGCTTTGTAGCCGGACACCGCATCCACAAAAAATTCCATTTGCTCATAGAGTGCTTCCAGGTCGGGGAAAGAGCGCATCTGCCATTGCACCAAACCGATCCTCACATGGGTCTTCTTCGCATTCAGGGTGCGTTCGGATTTGGTGTAGTAGATGTTGTTCCATTCCAGCAGGGTGGCATACTCCTGCGAGTTTTCGTCGCCCGGCATGTATCCCTTCAGGACTTTCCGCACGTGAAAGTCGTTGCTTAGTTGGAAGGTGAGTACGGGGTCGTAGATCTCCTTGAGCCTTACCTTTTCAATGTATTCCTTGGGTGACAGCTCGGTGGCATACTTTGCATAGTTGGGAATGCGGCCGCCGAACACGATGGAGCGCAGGTTGAGTTGTTCGCACAGATCCTTGCGTGCATCGTACATCCTCCGACCCAAACGCAGTCCGCGGTATTTCGGATCCACAAATACATCGATTCCATACAGGATGTCGCCGTCAGGGTCGTGTGTATCAAACGTGAAGTTGCCGGTGATCTCGCGGTAGGTGTGATCGTCTTCGAAATCCTCATGGTTGATGATGAGGGTAAGGGCGCATCCCACCACTTTGCCGTCTGCAACCGCTGCGAGTTGCCCCTCCGGAAATAGGGTCACCAGCTTTTCGATGTGGTGCGGTTTCCAATACGAGTTCTCCCAGGTGGAATAATATGCACGGATCACACTTTCCAACTGGGCATAGTCATCCACGGTCAGGTTGCGTAATTCTATTTTTTTGATTTCCATTTTCGGTGTTCGTTTCTCGTTTTTTCGAACTGTTAGTTAGAGTTCAACTGACAAGCGCAGGTGTCCGCCCAATCCCTCCCTGATGATACGCATAAGGGTAGACAACCTTATATCCGAAGCATCATTCTCTATTCTGGAAATGTAGTTTTTGGTGGTGCCACATTTGGCTGCCAGTTGTTCTTGCGTGAGACCTTGTTCCTTGCGCAGTTCCTGCAGCATGATGCCCAGTTTGAATGCTTCGAATCCTTCTTCGAATTTTTCCCTTAATGACTGGCCCTTTTTGCCGTATTGCTGATCCAGGTGATCTTCAAAGGTCACTATTTTATTTTTTTTGCCCATCCTTATATAGTTTTTGAAGTTTCAACGCTTTGTCTATTTCTTTTCGGGGCGTCTTTTGTGTTTTCTTCTGAAACCCATTCAAAACAATCACCAGCATTCCCTTGTCAAAGAAGCAGAATATCCGGAAAATATCCGACCCGCTGCTTACCCGGATTTCGTAAAGTTCTGTTCCCTCAATATGCTTGAAGTAATTGGACGGAATTCTTTCCAGATCCCTTACCAATCCCAGCGTCCAGTCAATCCTGGTTCGAACTTTCCTCGTTTGCTTGTTGTAGAAATCCAGGAAGTCATTTCCAAAAAAGACAATCTGACGGTGGCAGTTTACACGCATTTGTAAAGTTACCTAAAAAGGTAACCATGCGCAAGGATCAAATGGAAATTGACGAAACAATGCGTGTCTCGCCGGATGGATATGTTCGTTATTAGAACAATCACATGATCAACGCCCTTCCATTCGTCATTCGTAATTATTTATGCCTTCCTTCCAGCACGCCCACCACATCACCCAAACTTTTGTCTTTGGCGCGCAGCAGCACGATGTAGTGGAACAGCAAGTCGGCTGCTTCTTCCAGGAACAGGTCGTCGTTTCGGTCCATTGCTTCGATCACCAGTTCGGTGGCTTCTTCGCCCACTTTTTGCGCTACCTTGTTGATCCCTTTTTTGAAGAGGGATGCCGTGTATGATTTCTCATCGGGGTGTTCTTTCCGGTTGCGGATCACCTCCTCGAGGTGCGATAGAAAATCAATGCTGCGGTTGGTTTCATTGAAGCATGTATCGGCACCCGTGTGGCACACCGGACCGGTGGGTTCGGCTTTGATGAGTACGGTGTCTTCGTCACAGTCGATGAGGATGTTTTTCACCAGCAGGAAGTTTCCGGATTCTTCGCCCTTGGTCCACAGCCGGTTTTTGGTGCGACTGAAAAACGTCACCTTTTTGTCGGATTGCGTTTTCGCGAATGCTTCTTCGTTCATGAAGCCCACCATCAGCACCCTGCCGGTGCGGTCGTCCTGCACCACGGCGGGAATGAGGCCATTCATTTTCTGAAAGTCTGGTTTCATAAGCGGATGGGGATATGTTGTTTCTTCAGGTACTGTTTGAGTTCCGGGATGCCGATTTCCTTGAAGTGAAAGATACTGGCTGCCAGTCCGGCATCCGCTTTTCCTTCCGAGAAAACATCCACGAAGTGTTCCATTTTGCCGGCGCCACCGGACGCGATCACCGGTATGTGCGTATTTTCCGAAACCCGTCTTGTGATGTCAAGTGCGAATCCGTCTTTGGTGCCGTCGTTGTTCATGGAGGTGAGCAGGATTTCTCCTCCTCCGCGTTGTTCGATCTCTCTCGCCCAGGCAACTGTTTCCAGGTTGGTGGGACGTGTGCCGCCGTGGGTATGCACGATCCATTCGCCGTTCACCAACTTGGTATCGATGGCGACCACGATGCACTGGCTGCCGAATTCTCTTGCCATGGCTGTGATCACGTCGGGCTGGTTTACGGCGGCGGAGTTGATGGTGATCTTATCAGCACCGGCTTGCAGGAGCGCTCCTACATCGACTACGGTTCGAACGCCTCCGCCTACGGTGAAGGGGATGTTGATTTCTTTGGCGATTCTTTTCACCAGGTCAATCAGCGTATTCCTGGCTTCCAGGGTGGCGGTGATGTCGAGGAATGTAAGTTCGTCTGCACCCTGTAGTGCGTAAAGCGCACCGAGCTCCACCGGGTCTCCCGCATCGCGCAGCTGTTCGAAGTTGATGCCCTTGACGGTGCGGCCTTCCTTGATGTCAAGGCAGGGTATGATGCGTTTGGTCAGCATGGTTTGAAGGCGGATAAGATGTTCAACGGTATGCGGCCTTCATAAATGGCTTTGCCTACGATGGCTCCGTGCAGGGGGAGGGCGGCCAGTTCTTCCAGGTCGGAGATGCCGGAAACGCCGCCGCTGGCGATCAGCTTCATGTCGGGATATGTATCCAGCATGCGTTTGTACAGGTCGGTCGACGGGCCTTGCAGCATGCCATCTTTCTGGATGTCGGTGCAGATGACGTAGCGTATGCCTTCTTCCAGGTACGATCCGAGGAAGTCGAACAGGTCGATGCCCGAGTCTTCTTCCCATCCGCTGACGGCGATCTTCCCGTTGTTGGCATCGGCACCGAGGATGATCTTATCGGCTCCATATGTCTTCAACCAGGAAAGGAACAGGGCGTGGTTCTTCACGGCGATGCTGCCTCCGGTGATCATTTGCGCCCCGCATTCGAATGCGATCTGCAGGTCTTTGTCGGATTTGAGTCCGCCGCCGAAATCCACCACCAACCCGGTTTTGGATGCGATGCGTTCCAGTACCTTGTGGTTGATGATGCGTCCGGCTTTTGCTCCGTCCAGGTCCACCAGGTGCAAGCGCTCCAGTCCGGCATCTTCAAAGGCAAGCGCAACTTCAAGCGGATCTTCGTTGTAGATCTTCTTCTGCGAATAATCGCCTTTGGTGAGCCGTACGCATTTGCCTTCGATCAGGTCTATGGCAGGGATGATCTGCATCTTGTTCCGATTAGGTAAGTGAAATAAAGTTTTGCAGGATCTTCGATCCGATGTCGCCGCTTTTCTCCGGGTGGAACTGCGTGGCGAAGAAATTGCTTTTCCTGATGGCCGCGCTGAAAGGCACGATGTAGTCGCATGTGGCGATGGTATCCACGCCTTTTTCCGCGTAATAGCTATGCACGAAATACACAAACTCATTTTCGTTCACGCCGCTGAACAGCGGGCCTTCCAGGTTGAAGATGTTGTTCCATCCCATGTGGGGCACCTTGTCTTCGGGTGGGAATTTTTTCACCTCGAGGTCGAAGATGCCCATGCATGTGGTGTCGTTTTCTTCGCTGTGTTTGCACAGCAGTTGAAGGCCTAGACAGATCCCGAGTACGGGTTGTTTGAGGCTCGCGATTACACGGTCCAGTCCGCGTTCCTGCAAATAATTCATGGCGCTGCTGGCTTCTCCTACGCCGGGAAAAATCACCTTGTCGGCCATGAGCAGATCGGCGGTGTCTTCCGTCAGCTTCCCGGAGATGCCCAGCCGGTCAAGCGCGTGCAACACCGACTGGATGTTCCCCGCATTATATTTTACAATCGCTACTTCCATGTTCTGCCTTGGTTAGAAACTGTCGTTTTTGACGACGTTGTATTGCCCATTGGTGTTTTGCCACTAAGGCGCAAAGACACGAGGTTATGTAATGGTAATTTTCCTGATTTGCTTTTAATCATTGTGCCTTTGTGTCTTTGTGGCATATTTAGCTGCCGCGCATTGTTTCCTTTTAGTTTGTCATTTTCCCGGAAACTTATCATACCTATAAAACACCCTTGGTGCTTGGCAATGCGTTGCCTTGTTTCTTCACCGCCATGCCGATTGCTCTTGCGAGTGCTTTAAAGATCGACTCGATTTTGTGGTGTTCGTTTTGTCCTTCCGCTTTGATGTTCAGGTTGCATCTGGCCGCATCGCTGAATGATTTAAAAAAGTGGAAGAACATTTCGGTGGGCATGTCGCCTACTTTTTCGCGTTTGAATTCCACCTCCCATTCGATCCATGGCCGTCCGCCGAAGTCAATCGCCACCTGTGCAAGGGCGTCATCCATGGGGAGAAGGAAGCCGTAGCGCGCCACGCCTTTCTTATCTCCCAGAGCCTTTACAAAAGCTTCACCCAGGGCCAGGGCGGTGTCTTCGATGGTGTGGTGTTCGTCCACTTCCAGGTCACCCTTCGTGGTGATTTCCAGGTCGCACAGGCTGTGCTTTCCGAGCTGATCCAGCATGTGATCGAAGAAAGAAAGCCCGGTGGTAATTTGCGTTCTGCCGGTGCCGTCTAGGTTCAGGCGGATGTGAATATCGGTTTCTTTTGTTTTGCGTGTGACTTCACCGATCCTACCGTTTTGCGCTGCGATGAAATCGTAGACGGCCTGCCAGTTCCCGGTGCAAAGGCCGGCATCCGGGTGTTGCCTGTCGGCAAGCAGGATGGATTGGCAGCCGAGGTTTTTGGCCAGTTGCACATCGGTGTCGCGGTCGCCGATCACGATACATGCGGCGAGATCATAGGATCCGTCCATGTATTTGCCCATCATGCCGGTGCCCGGTTTTCGCGTGGGTGCATTGTCTTTCGGCAGGGAGCGGTCGATGAGCACGTCATCAAACTCAATTCCTTCGCCTGCGAGGGTTCTGAGCATTTTCTGGTGTGCAGGCCAGAAGGTGTCTTCCGGGAAAGAATCTGTTCCGAGTCCGTCCTGGTTGGTCACCATCACCAGTTCGTAATTGAAGTCCGCAGCGATTTTCGCCAGGGCAGTGATGGCGCCGGGGTAGTATTCCAGTTTCTCAAGCGAATCGATTTGTTCGTCTTCCGGTTCCAAAATGATGGTGCCGTCGCGGTCGATGAAGAGTGCTTTTTTCATGATATCTGACATCAGTTTTTTGACGGGTTGGATGGGTACGATCGGAGTGCTTCCAGCAACGTATTGTTTTCCGACGGCGTACCCACGGTGAGTCGAAGGCATTCGCTGCATCCCGGTTCGGATGCGCGGTTACGCACGATGATCTGTTTGTCCGTCAGGTAGCGGTACAACGCTGCCGCGCCGGTTGTTTTCACCAGGATGAAGTTGGCATCCGAAGGGTATACATGCGTGATGCAGGGGATGGATGGGAGCGCATCCATCAGTCGTTTGCGTTCGGTTCTGATCTCCGCCACCCAGCTGTCTTTTGCCGACTGGTTTTGCAGGGCTTTCCATCCCAATTGTTGGGTGATGGCGTTGATGTTGTAGGGTGGTTTGATCTTGTTCAGCACCTGCACGATTTCACGGGAAGCGAATCCCATTCCCAGTCGCAATGCTGCCATGCCCCATGCCTTGGAAAAGGTTTGCACCACGAATATGTTCGGGTATTCGTTCAGCAGTGAGATGGCTGAAGGTGTTTCTGCAAAGTCGGCATAAGCTTCATCCACTACCACGATGCCGTTGAAGTTTTCGGCGATGCGGCGGGTTGCTTCCAGCGGGATGATGTTACCGGTAGGATTGTTGGGCGAACAGATAAAGACCAGGCGTGTGCTGTCATCAATGGCGGCGAGTACCTTACCGGCATCCAATGAAAAGTCTTCATTCAGCTGCACCTTCTTTACGGGCACGTCGTTCACGGCTGCGTACACGGCATATACGCCGTAAGTGGGTGGAGTGATGAGGATGTGTTGGATCTTCGGCTCGCAAAAGGCGCGGATGAGCAAATCCAGCACTTCGTCGCTGCCGTTGCCCAGAAAGATCTGGTCTTCCTTCACGCCTTTCCATCCGGCAATTTCCTTTTTCAGTTTCCATTGCAACGGATCGGGGTAGCGGTTCATGCTGTCGCCCGCAACAGATCCGAACGGATTTTCATTGGCGTCGAGGAAAATGCCTTCGCTGCCTTTGAACTCATCCCTTGCAGAGGCATAGGGTGTGAGCGCCTTCACATTCGGACGGATGATATCTTCGAGACGGAACATGGTTATTTCTCCAATGATTTCAAGCGGATGGACACGGCATTTTTGTGTGCATCCAGTTGTTCGGCGGCGGCCATTTCTTCGATGGCGGGGCCGAGGTTCTTCAATCCTTCCGGGCGTATTTCCTGGAAGGTGATCTTCTTCACAAAGCTGTCCAATGACACGCCGCTATAGGCACGGGCATAGCCGTTGGTGGGCAGGGTGTGGTTGGTGCCCGAGGCATAGTCGCCTGCCGATTCCGGGGTGAGGTTGCCGAGGAAAACGGAACCGGCATTGACTACCTGTGCGGCTGTTTCTTCGGCGTTGCAGACGGCCAGGATCAGGTGTTCGGGTGCGTAGCGGTTGCTTACCTGCATGGCCTGGGTCAGGTCTTTCACCACGATGGCCACGCTGTTGGCCAGCGCCTTTTCCGCTGTTTCTTTTCTGGGAAGTGCAGCCAGTTGAACATGGATCTGGTCGAGGACGGCTTGCACAATTTTTTCCCCGGTGGTCACCAACACCACCTGGCTGTCGGCGCCATGTTCAGCTTGCGACAACAGGTCGGCTGCCACGAAAGCGGGGTCGGCTTTTTCATCTGCGATCACCAGCACTTCCGAAGGTCCGGCAGGCATATCAATGGCGGTGCCTTGCTGGCTCACCAGCATTTTGGCGGTGGTCACGTATTGATTGCCCGGACCGAAGATCTTGTCGACCCTGGGGACACTTGCCGTGCCGTATGCCATGGCAGCGATGGCCTGGGCGCCTCCGCATTTGAAAATTTTGGTGACGCCCACTTCCTTTGCGGTGTACAATATGGCGGGGTGAACGCTTCCGTCTTTTGACGGCGGAGTGCAAAGGACGCGTTCTTTGCATCCGGCGATGGATGCCGGTATGCCCAGCATCAGGATGGTGGAGAACAAGGGTGCGGATCCGCCCGGGATGTATAACCCCACGCGTTCAATGCCCACGCTTTTTCTCCAGCATGTAACACCCTGGGTGGTTTCCAGTTTTTCTTCGTTGCGTTTCTGTGCAGCGTGAAATTTATGGATGTTGTTTTTTGCCTGGTTGATGGCGGATTTGAGCGACGTGCTCACCTGCTTGCCTGCCTGTTCGATCTCAGCTTCCGAAACCAGTAGGGTTTGCAGCCGGACGCCGTCGAATTTTTCGGTGTAGTCGAACAGGGCGGTGTCGCCGTTTAGCTTCACCGAGGCCAGTACATTGTTCACCGTTTCCGTGAGCTTGCCTGCATCCAGCGCGGGGCGTTGGAGAGCTACGGTGAGGCGGGCATCATCCGGTTGGATCAGTACGTTCATTGTTTACAGGATCATTTTTTCAATCGGTACCACCAGGATGCCTTGGGCACCAGCGCCACGCAGCTGTTCGATGATCTCCCAGAACTTGTCTTCATTCACCACCGAGTGCACGGAGCTCCAGCCTTCTTCGGCGAGTGGCAGAATGGTTGGACTTTTCATCCCCGGCAGGATGTTCAGGATGGTCTCCAATGAATCATTGGGCGCATTCAGCAGGATGTATTTGTTGCTGCTTGCTTTCTGAACGGAGCGGATCCTGAAGAGCAGGGATTCCAGGATAGATCGTGCTTCGTCGGACAGGTCCTTGCGTGCAACCAGCAATGCTTCCGACCGGAAGATCACTTCCGCTTCGCGCAGGCCGTTGCTCATCAGGGTAGATCCTGTGCTGACCAGGTCGCAGATGGCGTCTGCCAGTCCGATGCCCGGAGCGATTTCCACAGAACCACTGATCTCGTGGATTTCAGCTTCCACGTTGTTCTTTTTCAGGAATCCTCCGAGGATGTTGGGATATGAGGTAGCGATCTTTTTGCCCTTGAGGTCGCCGATGCCATTGTAGGCGTCGTTGCGTCCGACTGCAACCGACAACCGGCATTTGCCGAATCCGAGACGCTCGGCGGTATCTACGCTGCTGCCGAGTTCGGCCACCACGTTTTCACCCACGATGCCAGCGTCGGCAACACCGTCTTCTACATAGCCGGGAATATCATCGTCTCTCAGGAACAGGAGTTCGAGCGGGAAATTGGCAGCATCGGCTTTCAGGATTCCGCTGTGGGTATTGATTTTGATGCCGCATTCTTTCAGCAATTTCAAAGAGTCTTCACTCAGTCGGCCTGATTTCTGGATGGCAAGTCGGATCGGTTTCATGTGCAATTGTATTGGCTTGTTCTATTCAAAAAAAAAGGCCTGCTTTTCGAAAGCAGGCCCAAATGTATGGAATTGGATTTTGCAAATCACCTCCTTTCACAAGCGTTGCGCGCTTCTGTGTGCATGATGGTGGTGATGGTTTTGCAAATACATATTCACTGTGTTGAAGTGCAAAGGTAAAGCATGTCGGAATAAACTCCAAGCATCCCGGTCTCGTGCTTTTCTTTTGCGTGATGCATCATGGAAATATACCGCGTTCCTTGTATGCGCGCTCGAGGCGTGTGAGTGCCACGATCAATGCACTGGTGCGCCAGTCGGTTTTGTAAACCTCGGCCATGTTCACGGTTTTTTTGAAGGCGTCTTCGATCTTTTCCTTGATCATTTCCAGCACTTCAGCCTGTTTCCAAACCTGGCTGCGTTTGTTTTGCAACCATTCGAAATAGCTGCCTGTTACACCGCCCGAGTTGCAAAGGATGTCGGGGATGATGTCAACGCCCCTGGCCAGCAGCATTTGTTCTGCACCTGTGTCGGTAGGACCGTTGGCGCCTTCTGCGATCAGTTTTGCCTTGATCGAATCTGCATTGTCAACGGTGATCTGGTTGCCCAGTGCAGCGGGCACCACGATGTCGCATTGCAGTCCGAAGAACTTAGCGTTATCCATGCTTTCGGCATTGGAGAAGCCTTGGATCATGCCGCGGTTGTGTTGGCAATGTTCGAGGAGTGCTTCGGGATCGATGCCGCTCTCATTGTAGATGGTTCCGCTGGCATCCTGTACGGCGATCAGTTTCACGCCCAGTTGCGCCAGGAAGTGTGCCGCCCAGTAACCCACGTTTCCGAATCCCTGGATGATCACGGTTTTTCCATTGAGTTCGAAGTTTTTCAGCTCGGCCCATGCCTCGATGGTTTTCACTACGCCGAAGCCGGTTGAGCGGTCACGACCTTCGAGTCCACCTGAACCCACCGGTTTACCGGTCACAACGTGGAAGTTGTTGAAGCGGTTGGTGGGAGATTTGGTGGCAGCGAAGGTGTCGGAGATCCACGCCATGATTTGCGGGGTGGTATTCACGTCCGGGGCGGGGATGTCGAGATCGGGTCCGATGTTGTCTCCGAGTGCGTAGGTGAAACGGCGGGTGATGCGTTCCAGTTCGCCTTCGGAATATTTGGTTGGGTCGATCTGGATGCCGCCTTTACCTCCGCCGAAGGGGAGGCCCAGCAGGGCTGTTTTCCATGTCATCCAGATGGCCAGTGCACGGGCTGCGTCGGTATCCACGGTGGGGTGGTAACGCAATCCGCCTTTGTAGGGGCCCAGTACGTTGTTGTGCTGCACGCGGTAGCCGGTGAAAACTTCCACCGAACCATTGTCAAGCTTCACAGGAAAGTGCACCAAGATTTCACTGTGTGTGTTTCCCAGGATCTTCCGGATACCGGGATCGAGGCTCATTGTATCGGCCGCGCTGTTAAACTGGCTGATCACGTTGGCATACATGCCCCGCTTTTGTGCCGGTTCGGTTTTCTCTGTCTCGGTCTTCATAATACTTGCTTTGGTGTAGAGTGTTTCAAAAAGGGTTTTTGGAGGGAATAGTCTGGCCGGCCCCGCTTACTACTATCGGGGCGCAGGCAGGAGAGATTCTGCTTTGGGTTGTGGTGGGTTTTGATTCGGCCGGCGAAAAATTCCCATCTTCATTTCAGATCTTCAGTCATTTCGTCTCCAACCAAATCCCATTCATTTGATCGACTTATAGCCGCACGAAATCCGGGCCTTGCTGCAACCTTGTGCAAGGTAAATCATGATAAACTGTTTGGGTACAGGTACCATCTTTCCGGTTTTGATGCGTCAATGTTACTGCAAATTAACGACACTTAATAAAATATTACCGGGATTTTAACAGATTCCTGACCTAAATCATCCGGTTTTCGACGATCTCAAAAAATCAGACGATATTGAAACACGGGAAAGAAGCCCAGCTGGTATTCGAATGCTTCCTGGTGGTTGACGGGGTCATAGTTGAGCAGGAGGATGTTTTGGGTGTTCAGGATATTTTGGATGTCAAACGCCCACTCCTGTGTTACTTTTTTACCATTCAACCTGAAACGCAGGTTCATGTCGGCTCTGAAGTAATCGGGGAAGCGTTTTGTAAACGCCTGGGTGTCGTCGAATACCGCTGCTCCTGCCTGGTAAGATGCTGCCAGATCAAGTGGTGTATAGGGTTTACCGCCGGCACGGGTGATCCTGCCGTCAATGGAAAGCTGGTTGTTCTTGCCGATCCGGAACTCCTTTCCGCCCAGCACATGAAAGACATACCGACCGTCGTATGCGGATGAACGCGTGATGCCATCGCCCGCGGTATAGTCGGATGCAAACAGCGACAAGGTGCCGAGGTAATAGAACCCGTTCCCGAAAAAACGTTCAAGGGTAATTTCAACGCCGTAGTTGTTGCCGGTGCCTGTGCTGGACAAGCTGTCGAGCGGCGGAAGTCCCACGAAATCCGATCCGAGGTTGATTGCTGAAAACGATCCCCGGCCACTTGCTTTCACCGGAATGTCAAATAAGTATTGGTAGTATGCCTCGGTTTTGAGCCGGAGTTTTCGGTTGATGGCAAAATCGTATCCGGCCACCACCTGGTGACTTTTCATGAAACCCAGGTTGCGGTTGGTCCGGATTCGTTTTCCATTGGCAAGCGGCGTTTCATAAAAGTACACTTCATACAGCGGGAGCTGGCTGTGCAGGCCGTATCCGAGGTTCAGCGTTTGTTTCTCGTGGAACTGCCACCGCATGCCGATCCGGGGTTCCAGGGTATGCGTATTGTTGTAGGTGAAGTGTTGGGAATGCACTCCGCCGGTCAGGCTCAATACATCGGTGATGCGGTATCGCCATTGGGCATACAGCTGTCCGACGTATGTGTACCCGCTGAAGGTGCGGAGCGACCGTTGCACACCATGATCAAGGGTGTTTTCGTCGTAGTTGAAGTCGGGCCGGTTGGCAATGAAGCCGGTTTTCAACTGGTGACGTGCGTTGAACTTTTTGTTGAGGGTGTAGTGCATCGACCAGCGCGTTTGGGAGGAATGATCGCTGTACACCTGTGTGTGCGAATGATCGGTTTCGGAAACGGAATCCACCTCGGCCAGGCGGTTGTTGCCTGATGTTGCGATGATGATCCGCTGGAAGGTTTGCTCGTTGAAGTGGTAGGTGTGAACGACGCCTACAGTACCCATTTGTGTGCCGAATACGGCGTCTCGGTTGTTGCGCAATCCCAGCGAGTTTTCATCGGGTTTACGTTCGCTGTTTTTCAGGTCGATGCGGCTGATGCCCCCGATCCCGAATACTTCCAGCTCTCCGGCACGGGCCAGCGGAAAGGTTGTTTTGAAGGATAGGTCCTGGTATCGCGGAATGCCAGCCACGCCGAATTTGATGCCTAACGCTTCGAAGATATCCAGTGTGGAGTACCGATAACTGGCGAGGTAAGAGGCTTTGTGTTCGCTCCTTCGTGAGAACGGTCCTTCGGCCATCAGTTCGGCGCCGTTGAATCCCACCTGGAAAGTGTATTCGCGTTTTTCGGAGTTTCCGCTCCGCATGGTCAGATCAAAAACACCTGCCAATGCATTGCCGTATTCGGCCGGGAAGGCGCCGGTGAAGAAATCGGAGTTGGACAGCAGGTTGTTGTTCAGGATGCTGATCGGGCCGCCGTTGGTGCCTTGCGAAACAAAGTGGTTCGGACTGGGGATGTCGAGTCCTTCAAACCGCCACAGTACCCCGATCGGAGAATTGCCCCGGATGATGATGTCGTTACGTTGGTCGGAGGCGCTGCCTACGCCTGCGAAGTTGGAAGCCATCCGGGCCGGGTCTCCCAACGTACCTGCATACCGGTTGGTCTCTTCCACCGAAAACTGCCGGGCGCTGACGGTGGCCATCTCATTCAATGCAATTTGCTTGTTGCGTTCCGCCTCGATCACCACTTCCTCTCCCTGGATCACCCATTCCTCAAGCTTTACATCCAATACCATCTGCTTTCCGCTGGTAAGCACCATGTTTTGCAGGGTGGCGGTTTTGTACCCGATGTAACTCACCTGGATGCCGACGCGGCCTACGGGGACCTGATCCAGATGAAAATATCCGGCGCTGTCTGCTGTGGTTCCGCGCACGGGATCGCTGTCCAGCAATAGGATGGCTGCACCCGGCAGCGGGGATCGGGTGTCCATATCGGTGACCCTGCCGCGGATGGTTTGGGTGTGATCCTGGGCGAACAGCTGGTGACAAGTCAACAGGCCGACCACTAAAGATAGGGACCATTTATTCATGACGTTGATTCGAAGGTACGAGGCATTTGTCATTTTCCCACGTGTCCTTGATGTCAGCGGGAGACAATACCTGCCCGTTACAGTTCAACCAGTTCCCGTTCCCGTCTTTGGCAAGGATGCGGAAATCTCCTGCGAGGATGCCCCGGATCACCAGCTGTTGAAGCGAATCTTCCGGCGCATTGTGCATCCGGTTGCCAATGAGGATTCCCTGCTCGTTGTTCCACGTGTCCATTTCACCGGCTGCCCGGTCCGGTGTCATGCCTTCTTCGAAATGATGTTTCTTGAAATCTTTTCTGTTGCCACGTTCATGCGCTTTTCCAAGGCTTCGGGCCTTTCGGGTTGAAACCCGGCTCGACAACAGCGCCATCCAGTAGCCATGGCGGAATGCATCCACCTGGCCGCCGGAGATGTCATGATCAAGTACGTCGGATGATGCCATGACATGGGTGGCGGCTTTGGCTTCCTTGGTTAAACGCAAACATTTGCCTGCTGTGAAAGGATGGCGGATGGCCCAGCACCGCTCGGGTCCGCTGATGTGCCAGAACCTGTTCCAGTTGGATTGGGCGCTTGCATCGCGGGGTTGCAGGAAAAACAGGATCAGGCCAAAACCGGCACGTAACAAGTTGCGTTGAATGGCAGTAAATGATACTGCAAGATGTGCCGGTCTGACGGAAGCCATATCGGCGAATTTTGCAATTATATTTGAATATTCGTTAATTTAAACGCTTGTATAGTTGACCCCGGACAATAATTAATTTGTGATGCGATCGAAATGGATAAAGGCGGCATGGTTGCTGGCCTGTGTGGTGGTGTTTTCATCCTGTAATAAGGATGCTGGTTGCCCGGCGTACAAGCATCGGGTCATACCCGTTGAAAAAGGAAGCCCTTTTTCTTTCAGCAAGAAAAAGGGCAAGAAGAAATCAAGTCGCAAACCCAGAGACAAAGGGTTGTTTGGCAACTCAGGTATCAAACGATAAATTCAAACTATGAAAAGCATATTCCCCCTTGCTTTGCTGTTTATCGGATTAACAGCATTTTCACCACTGCATGATGGTCCGCATGAACTGGAAATCGGCGCCGCCGCAAAAGGCACCGATCTGCCGCTGACCACCACGGAAGGAAAATCGGTACACCTGACCGACCTGAAGAAAGGCAACGGTTTGCTCGTGATCTTTTCCTGCAATACCTGTCCGTTCGTGCTGAAATGGGAGAACCGCTATAATGGTCTTGCGAAATTGTCCGGTGAGAAAAACGTCGGCATGGTGGTCGTTAATTCCAACGAGGCGAAACGCGAGGGCGACGATTCCCTGGAAGCGATGAAAACACATGCCGAAAAAGAATCTTACCATTTTCCGTATGTGCTGGATGAAGGTTCAAAACTGGCGGACGCACTGGGTGGAAGCCGCACTCCGCACGTATTCCTGTTCGACAAAGACATGAAACTGGTGTACCGTGGCGCCATCGATGACAATGCGGATGACAAAAACGCCGTGACCCATGCCTGGCTGGATGACGCCATCAACCACCTGGCTGCTGGTGAAAAGATCGACCCCAGCACCACACGCTCACTGGGCTGTACGATCAAGCGTCTGCCGCAGTAGATTCGCTCGATGTATCGTTAATGATTTCCTTTGCCCGGCTCACGGAATGGGCGATGGACTCATACATGCGAACCGCTTGTTGTTCGGCTAAAAATCCGGAAGCTTCCAATTCGCTTACGACAGATTTTTGCACCCCCGAAAGGATCACGATCACCCCGTGTTTCTCAAAATCCCGGATGACTTCACGAAGCCTGTAAATACCGGTTGCGTCGATGAAAGGTACGTGCCGCATGCGCAGAATGAGTACCCTCGGTGGTTGGTTCAGTTTCTTCAGGGTATCCCTGAACTTCTGGGTGGCGCCGAAGTAGAGCGGACCGCGGATCTCAAACAGGGCGATCTCTTTGGGCAGATCCGGAATTTCTTCTTCAAACAGCCGGTTGTCTTCAGCTTCGGTGGTTTCATTGGTGCCCTGTATTTGCACCGAATCATTCAGTCGTTTCATCACCATCATGCCCGATAACGCCATACCTACTTCAATGGCCAGGATCAGGTCAAACAGCACCGTCAGCAGGAAGGTCACCAGCAGGATCAGTATGTCCATGCGATGACTTCTAAGCAGGGATGCGAAGCTGTGCCATTCGCCCATCCGGTAGGCCACCACCACGAGGATGCCGGCGAGACATGAAAGCGGAATGAGCTTGGCATAGGGCGCTAGCAACAGCATAATCAGAAGCAATGTCAGCGCGTGAAAGATGCCCGCGAGAGGGGTTCGTCCGCCGCTCCGGATGTTGGTGGCGGTGCGGGCAATGGCGCCGGTAGCAGGAATGCCGCCGATCAAGGCGGAAAAAATGTTGGCGGTTCCCTGCGCCACAAGTTCGGCATTGGGTCGGTGTCGTCCGCCGATCATGCCGTCGGCCACCACGGCAGATAACAGCGACTCGATGCTGCCCAGCAGCGCTATGGCAATGGCAGGTTGGATCAATGATCGCAGGGTTTGGAAATCAAAGGCGGGCAATTGCATGGGAGGGAAATGCGCGGGAATGTCGCCGAACCGGGACCCGATGGTGTCCACCTGCAGGTGAAAAGCCTGTGCGCCCAAGGTGCAGCAAAGGATGGCCACCAGGCTGCCCGGGATCCTCGGCCACTTCTTCTGAAACAGGATCATGGTGAGGATGGTGAAGAGGGCAAGGCCGGTTGCCGCCGGGTTCAGGGTGTGGAAGTTTTGGAAAAGCGCCGGCCATTTGTCGATGAAATCGGCCGGCATG
Organism: Flavobacteriales bacterium; assembly: GCA_020635855.1. Taxonomy (NCBI): domain Bacteria; kingdom Pseudomonadati; phylum Bacteroidota; class Flavobacteriia; order Flavobacteriales; species Flavobacteriales bacterium. Next base: position 865,310 of record JACJYZ010000004.1, read on the forward strand.
GATGCGAGCTGAATGCCGAAGAGGTCACGCAGCTGCGAGGTAAAAATCACCACGGCGATTCCGCTGGTGAAGCCTACCACCAGGGGGTAGGGAATATAGGTGAGGAAGTCCCCCAGCCGGAGCCAGCCCATGAGGAGAATAATGAAACCACCCATGAAGGTGGCCAGCGTGAGTCCGTCCACGCCGTATTGATGCACGATCCCCAATACGATTACGATGAAGGCGCCGGTGGGTCCGCCGATCTGCACGCGGCTCCCACCCAATGCGGAAATGATGAAGCCTGCTATGATGGCCGTGATCAAACCTTTCTCAGGAGAAACACCGGAAGCAATGGCAAAGGCGATGGCCAGGGGCAGGGCTACGATGCCAACGATGATACCGGCCACCAGGTCTTTGAAGAACTGTTGACGAGGGATGCCTTCTTTCAGCAGCGTAACCAGCTTGGGTTGAAAAGGAGATGACATGGGTGATGGGGTTGAACAAATGTACCACCCATTTGGTAATGGCCGAACGGTTGGCCGGGCAAGTTGCTGACAGGGGTGTGTCAGTTAGCGAAAGGCCTAGGCCTTCATGCTCCGCTTCTTGGGTTTGGATGTCGCCTTTTTCAGGTGCTTCTGGAACCAGTTGTGTACGGGAACCAGCTCCTGGCTTACAGGTGTCCATGCGATCGGACTGGTATCATCAGCCAGCTCAGCGGCGAGTTTTTTCATGCCCGAGCGTGGGTGGTCAAAACGATATTGGGAACGGTGGATGGCGGCGAACAGGGAGTAGATGACCTGGTCTCTTTCACGGAATTCCACCTTGTCTTTGGTACGCTCCAGGTACTTGCGCATTTGCTCCACCACGGCGGAGGCCTGGTCCTGCAGGCCCATCTCCACCAGGCACATGAAGCTCAACTGGCGCACACCGATGTTCCAGCCGGCCTTGTCGTCCATGATTTCTTTGACGCCTTGGAGAACGGTGAAGGATTCTTGGTAACGTTCCTGGAGGAAGCGAAGGACCGCAAGAAAATAGTCAACCTTACCAGAGTCTTGATATGAAACAGTTTTAAAGTCGTCCTCAAGTAATTCCTTTAAATGCTCTTCTGCTTGATTTATTTTATTCATAAAAACACAAGCAAAAAATTGCTGCATAACCGCTAATTTGAAGTTGGATGATTTAAAATTATCCAAGGCCTCTCTAACTTTTACGGCGTAATCATAGGTTTTTTTATAATCCTTGAGAAATAATGAACAGCTAGACATATATCCATATGTTTTAGCTATTCGAGTGCTACTGCTTATTAGCGGACCGTTTAGAAGTATTCTTAATAGGTCTTTTGCCGTATCCATCGCTGAGTCAATATCTCTTCTTGCCAAATGATAATCATATTCCAGACAACGATAGAAATAATTAAACATTTGAGAGTCTAATCCTTCCCCAAGCTTTCTCAATTTTCGAAGAGATGCTTCTAATAACTTTAGTTCTTCATGGGGAGGTAAATTTCGCTGTGTATATTCAAGGTATACACGACGGTTGTAGGTTTCAAAAGCCAAATCTACAGCTATTGCTGCTCTTAGATAGTGAGCCTTTTTTTGTGCGTATTCTTCAAACTTGCTATGATCATCTTGAGTTAAAAGATTAAATGCCATCAGCGAATATATTCTTGCTAATTCCTCATATAATTCAAATTCTTCGGCTTCTCTTCGAGCTTGATCAAAAAGAAAATCAAGTACCCGTCCACCTTTAGGAGAAGAATAGTAGAGATAGGTTGCAACAAAGTATCTATTTACGCGAATACGTGCCTTGTATTTTTTCATGACATCATCTCTTGTGTGGAGACAAACATCAGAAACTTGTAGTTCTATTAAGCGACGGGTCAGCCAGTGTTTGAGGCTGCGGAAGCGTCCGTCGCGATCATTGCCATACATGGCGTTGCAGTAATCAACATCGGTCCAGTTGTCCCCATGTTCCAGGGCCAGTTCCA
>JACJYZ010000005.1 GCA_020635855.1 Flavobacteriales bacterium
ATGATACCTTCACTGCCGAAGGTATGCACTACAATTTTGCTACCAGAAACGGAAAGATCTACAACCTGAAGCGGCAGGAAGGAGAGGGCTATGTGTATGTGGATCAGGGAAAGAAGAATGCCGACAATGAATACTATGGCCTGCATACTGTTTATACCACCTGTGATCTCGATCATCCGCACTTTTACATCGCTGCCAACAAGGCTAAGATCGTTCCGAAGAAAATAGCGGTGACGGGCCCTGCCAATCTGGTAGTGGCCGACGTGCCCACACCCTTATTCCTGCCATTCGGCATTTTTCCCATCAACCAGGGAAGGACTTCCGGCATTCTGATACCACAGTACGGGTACAGTTTTACGCAAGGTTATTTTCTGCGGAATGGTGGCTACTACTTTGCCATCAATGACAATTTCGATCTCTCTCTCACGGGCGATATATATTCCAACGCATCTTACAGATTACAGACCTCCAGCGGTTATGCCAAACGATACAAGTATCGCGGCAACCTGAGTCTGGAATATTCGAAGAACAACTATGGTCTGGATTTCGATCCGAATTTTAGCAGCAACCGGGGCTTCTTCGTCAGGTGGAACCACAGCCAGGATCCGAAGGCAAGGCCGGGTTCTTCCTTTGCTGCGAATGCCAGTTTCGGTACGTCAGACTTCCTCGCCAACAACTCCTTCACGGAGTCTTACCTGAACAACTCCTACAACAGTAGTATCTCCTATAACAAGTCATTCACAGGTTCGCCTTTCACCATGAGTGCAGCACTGCGCCACAGCCAGAATACCTCCACCGGACTGGTTGACCTCACCCTGCCGGATGTGTCACTGAATATGAGTCGTATCTATCCGCTTAAGAAAGTACTCAACGATCCGCGAAACCAGCTCAACCAGTTTGGTATCAGTTACAGCATGAACTTCCGCAACTTCCTCAGTGTGCCTGATTCCACCTTGTTTACTCCTGAGTCGCTGGCTAAGATGGAAAATGGCTTCTCCCATAATTTTTCTGCCAGTTCGCCCTTTAAACTGTTGCGGTATTTCACACTTACACCGTCCTTCACGTATAATGAGAACTGGTATTTCGAAACAGTGCGCAAGAACTACGAACCCGATACCATCGTTACCGAAGTGTTCGATCCCGTCAGTGGTGAACTGACCTACGATACTGCCATCGTATATTTCCAGACCGACACCATCAGCGGATTTGATGCTGCACGCTGGTTCAACGCCAGTGCATCACTTACTACCAAGTTGTACGGCATCATGCAGTTCAAACGAGGCAAGGTGAAAGCCATCCGTCATGTGGTCACCCCATCTGTCAGCTTCAGTTATCGGCCTGACTTCAGTGATCCGGAATACGGCTACTATGGCAGCTACTATCCATCACCGGGTGCAGAGGCAGTTACTTATTCCATTTTTGAAGGGGCTCTTTTAGGTGGGCCACCTAATGGTAAATCAGGCAGTATAGGGATCAATCTCGCCAACAACTTTGAGATGAAGGTGCGTGATGAGACGGATACGCTAAAGGGTGAACGCAAGGTGAAGCTGATAGACAACCTCATTCTGAATACGGCCTATAACCTGGCAGCAGATTCACTCAACTGGAGTTTCATTAACGGAAGCGCCTACACCACTCTGTTCAATAAACTGCGGGTGAATGTGAGTGGTTCTTTCGATCCGTATGTGCTTGATTCCACCGGGCGGCGCATCAACCAGTTCGAATGGGATGTCAACGACCGGCTGGCCCGGTTCTCTACCGGAAACGTAGCATTGAGTACCTCCCTGCGATCGAAACGGCGGGAGAACGAGAACCTCGAGACAACAGCAGGCACCGAGGCAGAACGCGACATGGTGTGGTCCAATCCTTCTGCCTACATTGATTATGAGCTGCCCTGGCAGATGACCCTGAACTACAACCTTCGTATCCAGAACATTCAGCTGACCGACGGAACAGATTCCATTGCCACCACACAGACCTTCAACCTGAGCGGCGACGTCAGCCTGACACCCAACTGGAAGGTGCAGGTGAGTACCGGTTACGATCTGCAGCTAAAGGATTTCACTTATACTGCGATAGACATTTACCGCAACCTCCACTGCTGGGAGATGAGCTTCCACTGGGTGCCATTTGGTGCCAGACAGAGCTACTTGTTCAATATCAATGTGAAGGCCTCGGTTCTGCAGGACCTCAAACTGACACGGAAGCGTGACTGGAATGAGTATAGTTTTTAGTATCGGGTATCGGGTATTGAGTAGTGAGTATTGAGTAGAGGGAGAGTGTGAGAGTGTGAGTGGGAGAGTGTGAGTGGGAGGGTGATAGATGAACGGAAACTGAGACAGGAGATTCCTGATATGGGCGACGCAGGAGCTTCACTTCCTCAGCTTCAGGAATGACGTATTCCTTTGGAAAGGTTTTCTGGTTATTGACGAAACTTTCTCCGGAGGAGGGATCATCCCTGCGAAAGCAGCTTG
>JACJYZ010000006.1 GCA_020635855.1 Flavobacteriales bacterium
GTGGACCTGCTTCGCGAGAAGAAGGACACCACGCTTATCGGTTCAGGAAACATCTTCCAGAGCATGAACTGCACCGTAACCATGAACCTCAGCACCATCTTCCGCCTCAAAGGCGTCAACTTTACGGTGAGTGCGGCATGTGCCAGCGGTTCGCATTCCATCGGTATGGGCTTCCTGCTCATCAAAATGGGATTGCAGAAACAGATCATCTGCGGAGGCGCGCAAGAGGTCAACCCGTATGCGTTCGGAAGCTTCGATGGCATCGGAACCTTCTCCACCTACGAGGATACACCAACAGAAGCCTCACGTCCGTTCGATGCAACACGCAACGGGCTGGTACCAAGCGGTGGCGCAGCAACCGTCATTCTCGAAAGTTTGGAAAGCGCCCAGGCACGCGGAGCCAACATCTTGGCCGAAGTGGTCGGTTACGGCTTCAGTTCCAACGGAGAGCACATCTCCAACCCCAATGAAGAAGGGCAGGTGCGCGCGCTCAAAATGGCCATGGAAATGGGCGGAGTAAAACCCGAAGAGGTCGATTACATCAACGCCCACGCCACCAGCACACCCGTTGGCGATGCGTTCGAAGCACAGGCCATCCACAGCGTATTCGGAGACAACGGCCCATTGGTAAGCAGCACCAAAAGCATGACGGGCCACGAGTGTTGGATGGCAGGCGCCTCAGAGGTCGTCTATTCGCTGCTCATGATGCAGAACGGTTTCGTGGCACCCAACATCAACTTCTCAGAGCCAGATGAAGCCTCGGCCAAGCTCAACATCCCATCAAAAAGTGTGGATAAGGAATTGAACACAATCCTCTCAAATTCGTTTGGGTTCGGAGGAACAAACTCAACGTTGATAATTCGTAAGTTCGCGCCCTGAAAATGGACAAGCAGCAGATCATCGATACCGTAAATGAGTTCCTGATAGAGGAATTCGAGGCAGATGCGGCCGACCTTGTGGCCGATGCCAACATGCACGAAACACTCGACCTCGACAGTCTCGATTACGTAGACCTCGTGGTGCTTATCGATGAGAATTTCGGTTTCAAAACCACAGCCGAAGACTTCCAGACCATCAAGTC